>JAYTFA010000084.1:0-11494 GCA_043734765.1 Pseudobdellovibrio sp.
TTAAGCCATGTTCAATATAATGAATTATCGCAGGCCGGAAATATTGGATTGATTACTTTAACTAAATTCAGCCGCGGAGTTTGCGCCAACATCGCGGAAAAACTGCTGGCTATTAATCAGAAAAAGATAGACGGGCTGATTTTGGATTTACGTGATAATCCCGGTGGACAACTCAATGAAGCTTCCTGCATAGCCGGTCTGTTTTTAGGCAAGAATAAAAAGGCCTATTACGTTGACTACTTTGACGCTGAAAAATCCAATGAAGTGGTTATGACTTCTGATGAGCAACTGTACAGTGGGCCCCTGGTTGTTTTAGTGAACAGCGCCTCCGCAAGTGCTTCCGAGCTTATAGCCGGCGGTTTACAGGACTACAAACGGGCTTTAATTGTAGGCGAGCGGACCTTCGGCAAAGGCACTTTTCAGGAACCTGAAAAATGGTTTCTAAATTCAAAAGTAAGTTTGTACAAGACACAGGGGCTATACTTGCTCCCAAGTCGTAATTCAACTCAGTTAGAGGGCGTAAAACCTGATGTAGAGCTGCATTCCGAGCTTAATCCGGTACGACGTGAAGGCGTGGCATTTTTTAATCCCGTAAAGGCCCTGGCTTCCAAATACTCAAAACTCAAAAAATCTGAAATGGAAGACAAATATACGTTCAATTTATGTAAAAATACGGAATCAATTCGAAATAATGATATTTATTTGCAGGAAAGTTTACGCTATTTGAATTGTGCGCGGCCAATTGAAAAGTTAACTTTCAAATTATCTAATCGTAACGCAGGCAAAGCCACCGCCCTGGGTTTTTAGATTCGTGGTCTGTCCCTGATACAATCGCGCAACAATTAACTGCAGTTGATCTTTATAAACGTAGCAACGTAAATCATATTTAAACTCCTGCTTCTGGCCGTCCATTTCAACTTCCACTACCGGCGCAGCGGAGAGTTGCTGGGCAATGAAATTCGGGTTACAGACTTCGTCTAAAATTTTTCGGCTCATCGAAGCGCCTTTGTAGGCCTGTTTTCCGCCAAAAGAATTTTTTGGTTTGAAAAAAAGATGTTTTCTTTCGCTCCATATTTTATTTTTGTCTTCCATCGCGAGGTCGTAGGTTTTCAATAAACTTAAGGGTTTTTCAACATCGGTCTGGCGGTTCCAGTCGATGAATCTCTGTTTATCGGCCAGCAGAAAATATTCGAAAGGTTGCGGCGAAAGATTCAGACTACCGGAATTGTACAGATTTTTTATTTCAGACGATTTCTTTTCCTGCAGATAAAAATCAGTATAACGATTGTAGATTAAAGCATATTTTTTAAATTCATCCGCTTTACCTATATCAAAAATTTCAGCCGAAATCCCATTGTTTTTCATCATTGTTTTATAAAGCAAAAATTCAAGATACAGTTTTTGTTGTTCGGGATTTTCATCAACGATAGCTATGGTTTTTTCTTTTGCGGCGCAGAGCTCAAGTTCGCTCAAGAACATTTGAATGAGGTCTGCTTCATTAAATGATCCGACGGGATTCGGTAATTTTAAAAAAGAATAGAGCTCCAGACCAAGCGCCAAAAAAGAGGAGTTCGTGTTGATTTCAATCAATTCCGGGAGGCCTTGGGGATTAATATGAAAATCGTAACTCATACACACAGAGTAATTCGCAGGTTTTCTCAGTTCATATTTCGAAAACTGAGCAATTAAATTTATTTCGCCCCAGTTACGCAGTTTCCAATATCCGGAAATTTCTTTTTTAATTGTTTGAAGCTGCTCAGGTGATAATGATATCTGAAACGGTGACAAAAGTTGTTCAGAAATGAGTTGATTCAGTAGATCAGGTTCTAAATTATTATATTTCTGATTTAAATAAGAAACGAAACTTGCTTTCAAACTCATGGTCATTTATTGTTGCCACACTCAAGGAACTTAGACAATGAAAACTATAAAACTAGCTACTTGGAATGTTAACGGAATTCGCGCCAGTTACGACAAGGGCCTACGCCAGTTCATTATGGATCAGTCGCCCGATATTCTATGTTTACAGGAAACTAAGGCCCACAAAGAACAGATAGAGCCTGCCAAACAAAGTTTAGGATATGGGTACGACTACTGGTCCTCAGCAATTAGAAAAGGTTATTCGGGTGTGGCTACCTTTTTAAATGAAAAACCTAAAAAAGTATTAACGACAATCGACAATCCTGCATACGAAAAAGAAGGCCGGATCGTATGGACTCAACATAAAGAGTTTGATCTCTACAATATATATTTTCCAAACGGTGGCTCCGGCGAAGAGCGGCATTTATTTAAGCAGGCTTTTTTAAAGGAACTTGTTTCTCATTTAAAATTTGAACTGAAAAAAGGAAAGCAGATTATTGTGGTAGGTGATTACAATGTCGGATACTTGGAGTTTGATGTACATGATCCGGTGAGACTTTCCAAAGAATCAGGTTTTCTACCAATGGAGCGTGAGTGGTTTCAGGACTTTTTAAAAATTGGTTTTACCGACGCATTTCGCAAACTTAATCCTGATAAAAAAGAGATGTATTCCTGGTGGTCTTATCGTGAGTTAGCTCGTGAGCGCAACAAGGGATGGAGAATCGATCATATCTGTATTTCGGAGGGCTTAGTGGCTCACCTGAAATCATGTGATATCCTGATGGCGCAAATGGGATCTGACCATTGCCCAGTTATAGCCACTTTTGAGTTTTAAGCTCTAGCCTCGCTTTTTGGATTTCGCAATTCTTCGGAAAGTGCCATTCTCGAACGATTCTGTAAGAGTTCCGTGCTCATCAATTTTAGTTTTAAAATATTCCCGAAACATCATTTCGCCAAGCGCTGATGATTTAACTGTCCATGTTTTGATATTTACGGTGATTGTAGCAATTGCGATTTTGCTTTCGCCATCTGAAGCGTACCCGACAAACCAATCGGTGCGGCCTTTTGGATTTGTACCGCTGAAATGGCCCGTTTTTCCGCCCATTTCAACTTCTCTGTATTTACGGTCACGTATTAATTGTCTGAATGTTTTTCTGGAAGTACCGGTTAGTACAGTTTGTTCCATCATCTGCTTAACCAACAACGCTGATTTAGCCGTTATCACCGGGCCCTGATTAAGTGCCTGTCCCGTATAGATACTTTCATTACTTTCATTTTCAATGCTCTTGACCAGATACGGAGAAGGCATTTGCCCATCATTGATAATGGCTGATGCGATCATTGCGCCATGAACAGGGCTCAAAGTATTAAATCGGTTGTAGCCGGAAGCCACTTCAGTTAAAGCAAAACCTTTTTCGGTAGGAACAGTTGCGGTGCTTGTTTCCACTGCAAAATCCGATGGGATTTCTTTATTAAAATAAAATTTATTTGCATAATCTGACAGATCCTGTGGCTCGATAAATTCAAGACTCAATCGACCGAAAGCAGTGTTGATGGATCTGGCAAAGGCATCTTTCATGGTAATAAATCTCGTCCACCGATTAACGTGATCAGATAAAACATTTTTTTTGTAAAGAGTGTAGTTTCCGCCATTAAAAGCAATTCGGTGATCGGGGCTTACGCCGGCTTTATCGACTGCGGTTGCAGCCGTAATAACTTTGAAGATACTGGCGGCAGGATAGGTGGCCTTTAAAGCGAGATTGGTTCCATTTCGGTCGGCTTTCTGAAAACTGGACATTGCTAAAATTTCACCGGTCTTGGCGTCCATCATGACGATAGCCGCATAATCAGGCTTATATTTTTTTAACAGGGATTCGGCGTGTTCCTGAACATCCGACTGTAAGGTGTAGTTAATTTTATATCGGGGAGTCTTTTCGGTGACTTCCGCTCCCAGCAGGATTTCGCGGGGGAAAATATTGTGATTTATCTGATTTGAAATTAATTTAGAAATTATTTTTCTGGATTCTGGATTGCTGACCGATAAATCGGGCGTCAGCATGTTTTTATTGTAAACCATTGAAGCGCTTGCCAGTACGGCAAAAGGCAGCACCGCCCATGCGGCTAATCTATAGGGTTTTTTACGTGGCCCTTTTAACATTGTTACACTTCCTGTTTAACGTTGTGTTGAACTATTATTATAACACTATAAAAAAGATGTTCTCAAGCCCCCTCAGATAGTTTTATTATGGGAGCATGAAAACCAAAGAGAGAATCTTATTAGGCGCCCAAGAGCTATTCAACACGCACGCTGCGAGTGAAGTCACAACTAATAACATAGCTCGCGAACTGAAGATGAGCCCCGGGAATTTGTATTTTCATTACAAAAACAAAGAGCAGATAATCCGAGAACTATTCAAAAGGCTAGCTCAAGAGACCAGTTTAATATGGAAACCGCAAACTAAGTTAGCAAAAAAAAATGAGAAAATTCAACTTGTCGACTTTATCGACAAAAACCTGGAACTTTACTGGAAATACCGTTTTTTTCACAGGGAGCTTTACACTTTAAGAAAAAAGGATCCGGAACTGTCGAAGTTATGGAGAGCCCATTTGAAAAAATTAAGTCGCATAATGACAGTACTCTATATGAATTGGGTACGTGCCGGATATATGCAGCCTATACAGTCTAAAAATGAGATGGAATTTGTCGGGGAGCTGTTATTTGTTTCCTCTAATAGTTTCATGCAGTTTTTTGAAACAGTTGATAAAGCCCCGAACCAGCGAACAATTGAAAAAGCCAAGCGGCATATTATGCGGATGCTGACCCCTTATCTGAGCGGAGAGATTAAATCCAGTTTTGAAGAATATATTCAATAAGTCTAATTTATTGGCGCAGAAAAAAAATCTTCGTATGTCCCGTTTTCCCTAAGTTTGCCATCGGCACTCCGCGATAATGTCAAGTTTACGGGCTAATTAGTAACAACAATTTTTATGTACAACAACTTCGCGAACTTCATATTTTTCATTGAGCTTAAAAACAATCTGCCAGGTTTCTTCTTTTGAGTTGGAACCCTCTTGAATTATATAAGCGGGATATATATCTATAAAATAGTAGCCATCAGGAGAGCCTACACTGTGCCAATGTCAAACTTGCGGATAAAGCAAAGAAGGGATGGCTGGTAATTTTCGAGTATAACAACTTTGTAACTTGATCTTTTTCAAGGAGAGTTTTGAAAAATATATTCAATAAGTGAGTTGATCTTTCCGGGTCTTTTTGCAGGAGTGGATCCGTCGAAATCAGGGGAAAGTTGCCCGTAATAGAGTTTGGTTTTTTCGACCAGAAATATTCCGTACTTAAGGTCTCCGGCTGCGGGAATCTGAGTTGGTTTATTAATATTGAAAAGAGTGCATTTAAGACCGGTGATATTCTGTGCCCCAGCTTTTGTCCAATCGGAATAGCCGCATACTTTCCGTAGGTTTAAGTCTTCAATTACATTTTGTTTAAACACACTTAAGTATATTTCCTGATAAACAAAATCTATGAATTCAGGTGAGTTTTGGTAATAGCTGACAAGGCCTATTGTTTGAAATCGAAAAGATTCAACCTTGCAATCGGCATCTTGATAAAAGCTTTCCGTGCTAATAACTTTGTTGTTATTCCCATAAACTTGCTCTTTTTTTAGGCCATTTATGCAGCCAGTGGACCAGTAGCCTCCACTAATCTGAGCTTGTGAGGCTGGATATAAAAAGAGAACCAGAGCTAATAGGTTGAGTTTAGTTACCATAAAGTGTTCTTATGAATCCTCCACATAGGCCCATATTTCAATAATTATTTAATCTTATTAAGTAGATAAAAAGCTCAACTTTTTAAGTTCAAGTCATTTTTTGATCATTTTCGGTGTTTTTTCTCTTTTTAGCGCAATGCATTAGTCGAGCTGTTCAGTAAATTATTAAGTAATTACATATAGTTAGTATATTTAATTTTTTGTAAGATTTTTTATTGCAAAAAATTCAATAATACATTTAGATAAGGCGGTTCCATTTTGGAACTTAAGTTTTGGGCAACGGATGCCGATATTAGAAAACTTAAAAGATCTCTACTGGAGGAAGACATGGCAAAGGGTATACAAGCTAGAAATGTAAAAGAAAAACTTACAGATAAGCTAGTTAAGGACTGCAAAGAAAAACTCTTGAAGACTAAAATGGATCTTTTGAACAGAGTTAAGGAAGCCCGTGAAAAATTAGACTTGGGCGAAAAAGGCGGCGATGAGGCAGATCAGACGATGCGTCTTTTGGCAGAACAAGAAATGTTGAATTTAAATGACAGACTTCGATCTCAGTTGTTTGAGATTGAAAGCGCTTTAGGTCGTATTGAGAGCGGGGCCTTTGGTCAATGCGAAGAAACAGAAGAGCCAATTGAAGTTGAAAGACTGAAGGCGATTCCGTGGACACGTTTGAGCATCGAAGGTGCTGAGATTCGTGAGTCTATAGATAGACGCTACGCTCGCAGTTAATCCGGTATAATAACAGGAATAATAACCACAGACGAAGAATCTGATTCCTGTTTTTTTAACTTCTTCTTTTTAAGTATTTTTAGAGCCCGGTTATCTTCAGAAGCTATAGAGCGTTTGATAACTGGGTTTTTCTTTTTCGACTTCTTGACTAAGACAACTTTAAAATCCGGATCTTCCGCTTGAACCTGTGAATGAGCCACAGTTGCGCTGAACAGCGAAAAACTCAATAGACATAACACAAAAAATAACAATCTGAATTGACGCAAAAAACCTCCATGTTTTTCGTGCTCAAGAGCTTTAAGATTATCAGAAATTCTACTGAATTAGCTATTTGTTTGTGACGATAGTCCAGTTGCAGAGTTTATACAGCATTCGCGCGCCCACATTTCCGTCCCACTCAGACTCATCACTTTTACCCGAAGACACTTCATTCAGGTCAAATCCCACAATCTGACGACCGGTCTGCGCGATCAGGTTGAATAAAAAGAAGACCTCATCAACAGATTGGCCCCCAATTACCGGTGTTCCCGTTGAAGGGCAAAAACGTGGATCCAGGCCATCAATATCAAAAGATATGTAAACCTTATTAGGCAGCTCATTAACGATGTCAGCGGCGATAGAGGCCCAGCTTTCGCCTTTTAATTGCCGTTGCTTAATACCGATATCAAAAAAAGTTTTAATGTCGGGTCTTGATTGAATAAAATTATATTCTTCTTCACAGAAATCGCGAATTCCGACTTGTACCAATTTTTTAGGCTTATGAGTTAGATGCATTACATTGTACATAATTGAAGCATGCGATTCTTCAAATCCCTGGTAGCGCTTACGGGTATCTGAGTGAGCATCTAAATGAAGGACACCCACATCCGGATATTTTTCGCATATGGCCTTTATAGCTCCGAGAGGAGATGAGTGATCGCCTCCGACCAGGCCGAACAATTTGCCCGCTGCCAGAATGTTTTTTGTCTGATTGTAAACCCAATCGGTAAGTTCTCTTGATGCTGCGTTAACCTGAGATGTGAGCTGCTCGATCTGTTTTGTATCTTCAGATTGCTGGGTTTTGAGTTCAATTACTTTTTGTGCCAATTTTTTAAACTTTTTACTTTTTGCTAAAATATCTTCTGAAATTTCTTTCATAAAGTAACCGGCTTCGTAAGCTTTTTTTGTCTCAAAATCAAAAAGATCGATTTGTTCGGAAGCTTGCCGAATTATGCGAGGTCCGTTTGAGGCTCCGATGCCATACGAAGTGGTTACTTCCCATGGAACGGGAAGAAGAATTAATTTACATTCCTCTTCCGTGAGAGGGATTCCAAAAATACCGAATTCAGATGAAATTGTTGTAGTGGGATCAAATTTTTTAGCTTGGGAATTGATTTCTGACATATAAAAAGTCCTTTATGTTTGAGCGAATAAAAATGATATCAATGAGTTAGTGCATATACTTGAAAAAAATAGGTTTTCGATTTTTTAACCCATTGCACTATATTTGCACTATATAATAAAAAGTTGAATAAATAGCTAACATCAATCATGTTTTTCGTAATACAAAATGAACTCACTCGAGGGAGAAATATGTCTTTAAAAAGTAATATATTAAATGTTCTGGCGATTCTGGTCGGTTTAAATTTAATGGCATCGGCTGCGCTGGCAGTTGAGGCAAATCCGACCGCGCCAAAAGGCGGCGTGATGAATTACCATTTAAATGATGAGCCGCAAAGCTTGCACCCGATTATGAAGGGTGATTTGTACACACGTTATTTTAATCGTTATGTGCAAGATACACTTTGTGAAAATGATTTTAATACCTGGGGTTTTGTTCCGAGATTGGCTGAAACATGGACGATCTCTCCAAGTGGATTAGAGTTCACATTCAAAATCAGAAAAGATGCAGTTTTTCATAATGGTCAACCCGTAACTGCAGATGATGCTAAGTTTTCATTAGAAGCGATCAGAAACCCGAAGCATGAAGCTTTGGATCAGATTCCTTATTTTGAAACTTTCACAAAAGTTGAGGTGCTTGATAAGCAGACGATTAAATTTACAGCTAAAGAAAAATACTTTCAGAATCTGAACTCACTTTGCGGTATGTATATTATTCCTAAATCAGTTTATGGCGACATCAATAAATCCGTTAAAATGTTAAAAGAAGCTGTCGGC
This sequence comes from Pseudobdellovibrio sp., assembly GCA_043734765.1. Lineage (GTDB taxonomy): Bacteria > Bdellovibrionota > Bdellovibrionia > Bdellovibrionales > Bdellovibrionaceae > Pseudobdellovibrio. The sequence goes on from JAYTFA010000084.1 coordinate 8,529, forward strand.
GCTGGTCCTTTCAAGTTTGATAAATACGACAAGGGTCAAATGATCGTCGTGAAAAAATTTGATAAATGGTACGGTAACAATGTTCCTTACTGGAAAGGTTACTTCAACTTTGTTCAGATTAACTATAAAATCACAAAAGATGATAACATTATAAACGAAAAACTTAAAAAGGGCGAATTGGACTTTGTTGAATTTAATTCTACCGATGGTTTTTTAAAAGTTACCGGTAAGCCATTTAAAGCGAACTTCACTTCAGATAAATTCAGCACCTTTGCAGTTAAAAATGAAATGCCGAAATCTTATGGCTATATCGGGTTTAACTTTTTAGATCCGATCTTAAAAGATAAAAGCGTTCGAACTGCATTTGCACACTTGGTTAATCGCGAAGAGATTAATAAAAAATTTGCTGAAGGCTTAAATAACTTAGCAACAAGCCCGGTTCCGGTTAATACAAAACAATCTCCTGACAGAAAGCCCCTTGAGTTCAATCCTGCCAAAGCTAAAGAGCTTTTAACTAAAGCCGGCTGGACAGATTCTGATAAAAACGGAGTTTTAGATAAAGTTATTAACGGTAAGAAAACTGAGCTTAAGCTTACATTAATTTACGCAAATAAAGATTCTGAAAAACAATGGACTATTGTTAAAGAAGACTGCAAAAAAGCAGGGGTTGATATTGAATTAAAATTACTCGAGTGGAACAGCTTTATTAAAGCCGTAGACGAGAGAAAAACCCAATTGTGGGCCATGGGTTGGGGCGGAGGAGACGTTGAAAGCGATCCTAAGCAAATTTACCACTCAACTTCCAGCGGTAAAGGCGGATCAAATTACGGAAGCTATGCTAATCCGGAAGTTGATAAGCTGATTGATCAAGGTCGAAGTGAATTGGATCCAGTTAAACGCAGTGAGATTTTCAAAAAAGCTTACACTCTGATCGCAGATGATGTTCCGTATGTATTTATGTTTAACAGAAAATATGAGTACTATGCCATTTCTAAAAAAGTAAAAGCTCCGGGCGATACTTTCAGATATGACTTCGGATACCGAACTTGGTGGGCTGCTCAACCTTAATTGAATCGAGAACTTTAAAATAAATGTTTATTTATATCGTAAGACGCATATTATTGGCGATCCCCACCTTTCTTGGGATTACTTTAATTACTTTTCTGATAATCAATGCAGCTCCCGGTGGACCGATTGAACAAAAGCTTCAAAAGATTCGCATGGGCGGCGGCGGAGAAGGCGGCGGACGAAGTTCGGCCATTTCTCAGGAAATACTGGATGGTTTGTCTAAGCAGTATGGCTTTGATAAACCTGTACATGTTCGGTATTTTATCTGGCTTAAAAATATTTCAAGATTAGATTTCGGTGAAAGTTTTTCTTATCAGGAACCGGTGATTGATGTGATTACACAGAAATTTCCCGTTTCGCTTTCATTTGGTATTGCCTCACTTATTTTAACTTACCTGGTTTGTATTCCTCTGGGTGTAAAAAAAGCTATTAACGCCGGTGGGGTTTTTGATCAGGTCAGCGGGGTTATACTCTATTTTTTATATTCGATACCGCCCCTTGTAATGGGAATTTTTTTAATCGTCTGGCTTGCCGGAGGTTCTCATTTTGATTTATTTCCGATCGGAAATATGACTTCTGATGACTACGATACCTTAACTACTATGGGGAAAATCTGGGATCGCATCTACCATTTTGTGTTGCCTTTAACTTGTTACATGTTAGGTAATTTTACAGAAATCACCATGCTCGTGCGTAATTCAATGTTAGACGTGGTTCAATCGGATTATGTTAGAACAGCGAGATCAAAAGGTCTTGCGAACCGAGTTGTCTATTATAAGCATGCACTCAGAAATGCCATGATTCCGGTAGCAACAGGATTGGGTGGATTTTTAAGGGTATTTCTGGCGGGCTCACTGATAATTGAACGAATTTTTAATTTAGATGGCATTGGCCTATTAAGTTATAACTCCATTCTTGCGCGGGATTACAATGTCATCATGGGTATTACGTTTATGTCGGCCTTGTTGTTATTGGCCGGAAATATTATGAGCGACATAGTTTACGTTATGGTGGATCCAAGGATTGATTTTAAATAATTATACTTACGAACGGAAATAATAAAAAGTGGCTTTGGTTGAAGGTAGAATAATAACAAATGAATTAACTCTGAAAAGATACCGCCGTTACAAGCGAAATAAGCTTGCGGTATTTTCAACATGGATGATTTTGTTACTTTTATTCTTCAGTATGACGGCTGAATTCTGGGCTAACAGCAAGCCCATTTTCATGAAGTATCAAGGTACAATATACGTTCCATTGATCTTTGATTATCATCCGACGGTATTTAATCGTGAGGATATTTTTGTAATGGACTATCGTTCATTGCAATTTAACGAGGGTGATTGGGTTGCCTGGCCGTTGGTTCAATGGGATCCCTATGAAAGTAACAGCTTAGTTGAAACCTACCCTGCGCCTCCAAGCCAATATAATTTAATGGGTACAGATGATCGCGGGCGAGATGTTTTAACCCGCTTGTTGTACGGACTCAGATATTCTTTTGTATTTGCGATTGGTGCCTGGTTTGCGGCTTATTTAATCGGCGTTATCGTAGGATCGACCATCGGGTTTTTTGGTGGAAAAATAGATTTAGTGGGAATGCGAACCGTTGAAATCATTCAAACCATGCCGACCATTTTAATTCTGATTACAATTATTTCAATTTTTACGCCCAATCTTTTTGTCTTAATTATTTTCCTGGCGATTTTTGATTGGACCAAGATTGCCACGTATATGAGAGCGCAATTTTTGCAATTGAGAAAACGCGAATATGTTGAGGCCGCTAAAGCTTTAGGAGCTTCAGATACCCGTGTTATATTCGGTCATATTTTACCCAACGCGCTTACACCCATCGTTACGTTTTCGCCCTTTGATATTGCTTTAAATATTTCAACGCTGGC
>JAYTFA010000085.1:0-5065 GCA_043734765.1 Pseudobdellovibrio sp.
AGGCGGACTGCAGGAAGAAGCTCCTACGTTCGGCAAAAAGATTTTGGTTTTACGTACAAGCACCGAAAGACCTGAAGGAGTTTCTGCCGGTTTTTCAAAGCTAGTGGGAACAGATTTTCATAAAATTGTAAATGAGTCCTACAGTCTTATCGATAGCGACGATCACTGGTGCAGCCCTATTCCATTGAATCCCTATGGCGACGGCCATTCTTCCGGCCGCATCATTGAGGTTTTAATGAATAGAAATACCCAGACCTCAAAGATTTTTTCAAATTCAGTATCGCCTCAGAGAGTTACAAACAGCGAAGTGATGATGTAACGGAGATCATCTTCGACATTTTTAATTTCGTTAATTAATCCGAGATGTTCTTTTTTAATAAAGCCTTCACTGTGTGAATGCCGGATGTAATCTAGCAGCGAATCATAAAATCCGAATTCATTTAAAATATAAATGGGCTTCCGGTGCAGTCCGAGCTGCGACCAGGTTAAGATCTCAAACATTTCATCCAGAGTTCCCATACCGCCCGGTAAAATTAAAAACGCATCCGAAAGATCATACATCATTTTTTTTCGCGAATGCATGTCATCAACAATATGCAATTGGGTTACTTCATGATGAGCCACTTCGGCCGTAACCAGACTTTTAGGAATCACGCCAATAACTTCGCCCTTATTTTCCAATACAGAATTAGCTACAGCGCCCATAATTCCTACTTTACCACCGCCATAAACCAATCCGACATTTTGATTCGCGATCAATTTTCCTATAGCCCGGGCCTGCTCGATATATTTTTCTGAATTTCCATTGGCCGACCCGCAGAATATGCATAATCTTTTCATAATGAGTCAACTCTAGCTTTAATTTTTGGTTCTTGGTATCTTTACTCCGGAGAAGATGAGGTTATTATGTCACGCGTGATTAAAGCTCCCACAGGTACCAAATTAAATTGTAAAGGCTGGTTGCAGGAAGCGGCCTATCGGATGATTCAAAATAATTTAGATCCTGATGTGGCTGAAAATCCGGCTGACTTGGTGGTTTACGGAGGCATCGGAAAAGCAGCCAGAAACTGGGAATGCTTTGATAAAATATTAGAAGCACTCCGTACACTGGAAAATCATGAAACTTTACTTGTTCAATCCGGAAAACCGATCGGAGTTTTGCAAACTCACGAGGACGCGCCGAGAGTATTAATTGCAAACTCAAATTTAGTGCCTAAATGGGCCACATGGGAAGTTTTTCACGAGCTCGATAAAAAAGGACTTATGATGTACGGGCAAATGACCGCAGGCTCGTGGATTTATATAGGTACTCAGGGAATCGTGCAGGGAACTTATGAAACATTTGCTGAAATCGGGCGCCAGCATTTCGGCGGAAGTCTTGCCGGGAAAATTATAGTCACTGCAGGTTTGGGCGGAATGGGCGGAGCGCAGCCGCTGGCAGGAGTATTTGCCGGAGCCACAGTTTTGGCTGTCGATGTGGATCCGGTGAGCATCGAAAAAAGATTAAAAACAAAGTATGTTGATGAAGCCGTAACCGATTTGGATGAGGCCATAGCAAAAGTCAGAAAATATGCAGCCAACAAAGAAGCTAAATCCGTAGCTCTGCTGGGAAATATGGCTACTGTGATACATGAGATGATCAAGAAGAACTTTATTCCTGATGTGCTGACAGATCAGACTTCAGCGCATGATCCTCTCGTCGGTTATATTCCGGAAGGTTTTTCCGTGCAAAGTGCTGCCGATTACAGAAATGCGGATCAGAAAAATTATTTAGAATCAGTTTACAATTCTATGGCCAAACATGTTGAAGGCATGCTTGAAATGAAAAAACGCGGCGCTGTTACTTTTGACTACGGAAATAATCTCCGCGCCCGCGCCTTAGAGCACGGGGTTAAAAATGCTTTTGATTATCCGGGATTTGTTCCCGCCTATATCCGTCCATTATTCTGCAAAGGCAGCGGACCGTTCAGATGGGTTGCGCTTTCAGGAGATCCGCACGATATCAAGGTTACTGACGATGCCATGAGAGAATTATTTCCGCATAAAAAAGATTTACTGCGCTGGCTGGATATGGCTGAAACCCGAATTCAATTTCAGGGTTTACCGGCTCGGATCTGCTGGCTTGAATACGGGGAACGTGAGAAAGCCGGACTCATGTTCAACCAATTGGTCAAAGACGGAAAAGTAAAAGCCCCGCTTGTTATCGGCCGCGATCATCTGGATTGCGGATCTGTGGCCAGCCCCAATCGTGAGACCGAAGCCATGAAAGACGGATCGGATGCAGTCAGCGACTGGCCTATGCTGAGTGCAATGGCGCTGGTGGCATCGGGTGCGACATGGGTCTCTTTGCATCACGGTGGTGGTGTGGGAATGGGATATTCGCAACATTCCGGACAGGTCATTGTCGCGGACGGAACAGACGCCGCCGCCCGCCGCTTGAAACGGGTTTTAACAACCGATCCTGCGATGGGAGTTTTCAGACACCTGGATGCAGGCTATGAGCTGGCCCATGACACGGCCGTTAGTCGAGACGTTAAGAGTTGCTGGCTCTAACTAGCTATTTGTCTCGTCATTAATTTCACGGATCTGTCGATAAGTTCCATGAAGTTAATGGAGACTCATGGACAAATTCCCGGTAAAAAAAATTCTGACTCAATGGACCAGCCATCCTTCCTATCTTGTCATTTGTCTGGCAATAGGGTTTGCGTTCTGGTCGCAATGTTTTGAAAAAGAAAAAAATGCGGTGCAAACTATTCAACTTTCATCATTTTCAGAAAATCTGACACATGTGCGCGGAACAGAATCTGAAGCGATCAGCAGACTCTCAATGGTCAAAAACCACAAAAAAGAATTGCCCAGTAAATTCAAAGATAATCCGGCCTTTATGGTTTTTCAAAAAATTGAAGACCTTGTTAATGAGAATTAACAACTATGATCAGCCAAACCGACCTCAAATATTTTTTAGAGCTCTGCAAAACTCTTCACCTAACCAGAGCTTCTGAAAGATTAGCCGTTACTCAGCCCACGCTTAGTCACAGTTTAAAAAGGTTAGAGAATGAAATCGGTTGCGAGTTGTTTTTGCGATCTAAAAAAGGCCTCGCACTCACATCAGCGGGCGAAAAACTGAAAAACTCCGCAGACGATTTGCTTCATAGATGGGAAGATATTAAAAATACGGCATTAAGCGAAGTGCGGTCCGATCAGGGAACAATTAAATTAGGATGTCATTCAGCTGTAGCTCAATATATATTTAAAGAAGTCTTGCCGCATTTTCTTAAAGATCATCCTAAAATACAAATGCAACTTGTTCACGGTTTATCCCGTCATATGACCGAGCAGGTGATCAGTTCCAGCCTTGATGTGGCTTTTGCAGTTAATCCAGTGGAACATCCTGACCTCATCATCAAAGAAATCTGCCAGGATGAAGTCTGCTTATGGAAAGCAAAAGGCTGCCTGAACGAGGATGTTTTATTTATTGATACCAATCTGGTTCAATCCCAAAATATTTTAGGCAAATTGCAGAAAAAGGGCCATCGTTTTTCGCGGGTTATTGAAACCAGCAGTTTGGAAGTTATTTCCAATATGGTGGCCAATCTTGCGGGTTACGGAATTGTGCCAACTCGGGTTGTGAAGCAGTACGAAGAGTCTAAGCTCGAAAAAGTAAAAGACTCTCCGGTGTTTCACGATCGCATTTGTCTGGTTTATAAAAATGAATTCAGAAAACTTAAACGCGGCGAACTTTTCATCAAAGCCGTAAAAACCGCTTTAGAAAAATAATCAATTAAAATTTTTTGATTTTAGAGATGACAATTGACTACCGAGCTCTACAATTTCACGTCCTCAGTAACTCAGTTTACAATGTAAACTGAGTTACTGAGGAGAGCAAGGCGGCGAGTAGGTAGCACGAATTCAGCGAAATTTAAATTTTTTCAATCTGAATATTAAATACCCCTACAGGGTGAGCAGCATTGGCAACTGTTTTGAGTTCCACGATAACGTCATTCTGTTCGTCGTGGCTTAGTCTTTGTAAAATTAAGTCTTTGTCATTGAATTCATTACCTGCGAAATACATTTGAGTTATGAGTTCCATATAACCCAGTTTTGCCACTTTATAGTGAATGTGCGGTGGACGTACCCAGTTGAGATCCGCAGGATAGGCTCCCGGAATAATCGTACGGAATCTGTAAAATCCTTTTTTGTCGGTTAGCGCTTTTCCCCAGTACTGAAAATCTGCATCTAAAGCAGCATCATTGGTGTCGGCCGGATGATTGTATTTTCCGGTTTCGCAGGCTTGCCAGATTTCCACCAGAGCCGATTGTACGGGTCGGCCTTTTTGGTCTGTTACAATACCTTCAACAATAATAATTTTTCCTTTGGCGGCATTTTTGGAATTTTCAACATAGATCAAATCAGAGTCGGTATCGACCTGATCCACGATCGGATAAAAAGGGCCTTTCGGTTGAGTGGGCGTCAGCGCCGAGATTTTGTTGCCGGCTAAAGCTTTAAGGGTAACGAATGAGGCGGCCGTTGTTGCACCGATTTTTAGTAAATTACGTCTGTTCATTGATATGCTCCTGTTAAGGAGAATATAGCGATAGTTTCATATAATAAATAATTAATAATAAAGCTGTTTATCATTAATACAATTAATGATATCCGAAATGAAGGCGTAGCTCTAGCCCTGGCGTTGTCGTTTATCTACGGCCAAGGCAGCTTCACGAATAACTTCGCTCATTGTGGGATGCGAATGAAAACTGCGAGCCAGATCTTCACTGGAACCGCCGAACTCCATTGCAATGACGATTTCGCCGAGCAGTTCCGATGAACCGGCGCCGACAATATGGCCGCCGATAATTCGGTCTGTGGCTTTATCGGTAATGATTTTTACGAATCCTTCGGTGTGGCCTTTGGCTTTGGCTCGGCCATTGGCTGCAAATGGAAATTTACCGACGGCAGTTTCAATTCCCGCATTTTTAGCTTCCACTTCGGTCATTCCTACCGAAGAAACTTCGGGTTGAGTGTAGATCACGGAAGGCACCGTATTGTAGTTAACGTGACCGTGGCC
>JAYTFA010000086.1:0-5187 GCA_043734765.1 Pseudobdellovibrio sp.
ATTGGGGTCCTATGAAGTCATTCTCAGATAACGATTATTTTCCGAAAAACTATACCCATTCCAGAGAAACATTTATTGAAAGCATCAGGCGCCTGCCAACCGAAATAGAGCTTGGCCAATGGGCTATCCCGGGCAAATCCGATACGGATCTTTTTGTTGATCATGCGTGGTTTTCACCTCTTGAAAAAGCCGAAAATCTTTTTGTTCTTTCCAGCGGAATTCATGGTTCAGAAACATACGCCGGTGCGGCAGTACAGGCCATGTTCATCAATGAAATTCTTCCGCAGATTGATCGTCGCAATACCGGTATTTTTATTGTTCACGCCATGAATCCTTACGGATTCAAACATCATCAGCGCTGCACCGAAGGCGGTGTGAATTTGAACCGGAATTTTTCAGTTTCCGGTGCAAATTTTAAACGACGCAATGAAGACTCAGGCCGTTTATGCGAAAGGTTTCTCGAGCGCGTTCCGGTTAAATCTCTGCGCAGCTCTTTGCTTGAAAAAATGGTCATGAAAAACGGAAAGCCTTTTTTCGACGAGATCTCGATGGATGAACTTACAAAGATCACTGCGCCAGGACAGTTTGAACGCAGTGAAAATTGGGAGTTCGGCGGGCATAAAGCCGAACCACAGACTCAATTATTTATTGAAAAGCTTTCCGAAATAATGCCACCCTTTAAAAAAATTATCGCATTTGATTTGCACACCGGGCTCGGTGATCGCAATCGACTGCATCTTTTGATGGATGAGCCCGGAAAGTCTGTCGATGAAAAATTATTTACTGAGCTCATCAGGCCTGAGCAGGATAAAGAGTTCTATACATTTACTCCGCCTGAAGCCGAAGGATTCTATGCCGTACATGGGGCCCTTAATAGCGCCTTCGGCGATTTAGCGGCCGATCATCAGCGCGTGTGCGCCCTGACTATGGAGTTCGGCACACTCGGGCACAGTCAAGAGGCCCAGCTCGAAGGATTAAATAGTTTTGCGCTGGCTCACCAGGGCCAATTTCACGGATTTATTAACCTGCAACTTGCCGATCAAGTGATTAAAGAAAATTTTGAGCGATCAAGGCCATCAGACCCGCAGTGGGAAGTAGAAGTGATCAAGGCCTCTCGCGGATTGTTTCAGAAAATTTTTGAGCGGATCTAAGCCCTCATTCCAGCTCATTAAAAAAATAAAATTATTATATGCGGGCCGATAATGCGCGCTGCGCAACTGGTTTGATATGCATTTAGTACATCTCATTATTCATTATGTAATGAAAAAGTCATGTGACCACGTCACTACAAAGTGTTTAATCTTGTCTCAAGATTGAGGGGTATATCATGCATTTATTCAGGTTATTAAAAAAGTGTTTCGCTTTAGTTTTAACAATTACGCCGACTTGGGCATTTGGCTTTTTTAGCAGCTCCGACGTTATCGGTAATTTGCCGCTGTCGCAAAATATCAACGTATCTATATATTCACCCTTGAATTTAAATCACCAGCCCGAAGTTTTAATTTCAAGAGATGTTTATTTGATTTCGTTTAACCCACAGAAGCGGCTGCTTAACTGGGCATCATGGAAAATTGAAAGCAGCGATTTAGGCAGTGTCGGTCGCTCAAATAATTTTTTGCCTGATCCGGATTTACAGAATTATTTAACAAAATTAAATCAACAGGCTGTGTTGCCGGATGATTACAAAAATTCGTGCTTTGACCGGGGTCATCAAGTGCCGTCTGCAGACCGAGATACTTCGATGCCCATAAATCAACTTACGTTTTTAATGAGCAATATGATACCACAAACGGCCTATCTCAACAGGGTTGTTTGGGAGCATCTCGAACATTACACCCGTGAGCTTGTGCGAACTCAAAATAAAAAAGTCTACATCATAGCAGGTCCTATTTACGACGAAGACTTCGGTAAAATCGGAATCAATCACGATATCCCTGTACCTTCAAAAAATTTCAAAATCGTCATTTCCGTAAATCAAAATCAAAATATAAATGATCCAAACGTAAAGCCTGAAGTGGTTTCAGTTGTGATGCCTAATATTTTGAAAAATGGAAAAAAACCGAATGAAGACCAGCAAGAACTGTGTGCTGAATCAAAAAGCCTCAGCATTGGGCCTGGTGCCAGTAAAACAATGAATTATGATGATTGGAAGGCTTTCCAGGTTGATTTAAGTGAGGTCGAAAGGCTTTCAGGTTTTAAAATTGAAAATTTGAGGTAAGCGGAATTAATTTGACTGCTCGGTTTCAAACGGAAGTTCTTAAAACTTCATTCTTTTCAAAATATTTTATACGCCCTTTTTTGTATCATGCTCCTGTTGATGAAATTGCAAACTCTAGGGCTGATACAAATTTTTCAGTTTAACACAGGCCTTGGCTTCAGAATGGCGTGAGCAAAAAGGGCTTATTGTCTTTTCGCTTTTCCAAATACCCAGTTTATTTTTTCGGGCATTGAGTTCTTCTTTTTTAAATAATTTCAAAGAGAATTGTGAATAATCCCAGGCCCAACCGGCCTTTACCATTTCTTCTGAGGCATTTTTTCCATCATAAAAAATTTTACAAACTTTTCTATGATAGGATTTAGCGAAGCACTCGAGTTTGAGGTCCTTATCCGTTAATAATTTTACTAAATACGACTGAGACTCTGTTGCATATTCCTGCTGAGATTCCGGAGCGTCGATGCCCCATAATCTCACATTCACAACGCCCTTTTTTGTTTGTATTTTGCAGGTATCGCCATCATTGCAGCTCACTAAATTATCAGCGCGGGATAAGATTGAAAAATGTAATGTAAACAGTATTATTATCAGCTTCAATTTTTTTGGATCCTTCTTGCAGTTCGTTAATTTAGCTATTCTTGATCTCGCAGAAAGGGCTGTCAATACAGTCGGATTTTTTTCTGGGCAAATAGGGGCGAACTTGAACAAAAGCTTTATACCCCATTTCAAGCAGAGCCCGCAGGACTTTACGTTCCGACAGTCGATACATAAATTGATAGCGTGGAAGCTCGCGCCAAATGGCCCTGAAGGCATCTACGCCTTGGTGGAGAGTTCCGTTGGGATCGCGTACATGCATCGTCTGATGAACTTTGTGCGGGTCAATACCATGCGCTTCTGGTCGAAATTCAGACTGAGTGATATCAATAAACGAGAAGTTTTCAGATCCGGGAAGTCGACGATAGTGATTAATTTCGGTCGAGCATGCCAAGCAAAGCCCATCAAAATAAACTATTCCTTTTGAAGATTTCATGTTGAAAAATCCATATAGTTCATAGTAGTATGAACTATATGGAAAAGCAAGAATTAAGAAATCTGCTACAGCTCTCGACGTTTATCGGACGCTTTATACGCTACTGGGGTTTTAGAAAGATCCATGGTGAGATATGGTCTGTTGTTTATCTGGCGAAAGTGCCGTTGTCCGGAGTTGAGATCGGTCAGATTCTGAAAGTCTCAAAAGCCCTGATGAGTCCCGCGCTTAAAGAGTTAGAGACTGAGGGATTAATTCGGCAAACCCACAGCGAAAACTCGAAAACCAAAAGGTATGAAGCCGAAGAAAACGTCACAAAGATCATCCAGGGAGTTCTAAATCGTCGCGAAAAGCCAATGATTGAAAACATTCGAAAGAGCCATGAGAAGTTAAGCCAGCAAAGTGCCGCCGCAGAGTTGTTGGATCTAAAGCGTTTGGAAACAATGGGAGCTATGATTCAGGTTGCTCATATAGGTCTCGGTGCGCTCTTTGAATCAGAGTGGGGATGATACCCATGACGAAACTAAAATCCAAATTATTTTTCAATGTTGAAGACCCCGTTCAGTGGAAGTGGCTGGGCCGATTTATCAACGGGGTTGTCAAAGAGATCTATTTCGAACCCGTCGTGAGAACGATCAAAACAAAAAAGATTAAAAGAAATGGATCAGCTGAAAACCCAGCTTATTTAGTCCAATCCGAAGCCGAGAACATGGCTCTCAAGCTACACTCTGAGCTGCAACCACGAGACGCCGCAATAAAAAGTCCGTCTCGACCTAAAATTTTTAGTTAGAAAAATCTGAAAAAAGTTGTTGTCATTTGCCGGTGGCTTCGTACTGATTTATTTAAACGCCCCACGGTTGCCGGGGATCAGTTGAGTTTTGACGTGTGATTTGATGTGTGTATTAGAAAGCATTTGAACTTCCTGGTCGCAGATGATGGATCGGCCAAAATCATTCCTTCTGTCTAGTCGCTATTCTTGCAACATACCAAGAGCTCAGTCCTGCCGTTGTCAGGACCGCAAAAATAACAAGTAACGAAACCCAACTTGGAATTTTGATGAAATCGACTAGGAGCATCTTTACCCCAATGAATCCCAAAATCGCCGCAAGGCCAGGTTTCAAATAACGGAGCTTTGTAACCCAATCTGCAAGAACAAAATAAAGTGCCCTAAGGCCTAAAATTGCCAAGATGTTAGAGGCAAAGGCAACGAATGCATCTTGTGTGACTGCAAATACCGCAGGAATAGAATCCACTGCAAAAACGAGATCAGTCACTTCAATCACAACGAGAGCCAAGAAAATAGGCGTGGCCTTTCGTACCCCGCGCTCCATAACGAAGAAGTGGCTTCCGCTAAATTTTTCTGTTGTGGGGAGTATTCGCTTCAAAAGCCGAATCGACCAGTTTTCTTTGGAATCAATTTTATCATCGGTTTCACGTAAGAACTTGATTGCTGTGATAACCAAAATAAATCCAAAAATATAGAGCACCCAATGAAATGAATGAAGTAGACGAGCACCTAACAGAATAAATACAGCTCGCAATACGATAGCGCCCAGCACTCCATAAAACAGCACTCGGTGCTGGTAAGCATCGGGTATTTTGAAGGAGCTAAAAATAAGTAAAATCACGAAGAGGTTATCAACGCTTAGACTTTTTTCTACCAAATAACCCGTTAAAAACTCTAGTCCAAGTTCTGTTCCAAAGTTCACTGTAAACCAAGCAGTAAAACCGAGCGAAACGGCGACCCAAATTCCGCTTTCAAGTAAAGCTGTTTTAGTCTGAACTTTGTGATTGCTTCGACCAAAAAGACTCAAATCAATTAACAACAAGACAAGAATACCAAGAGTAAAGGCTATCCAAAGCCAAGTTGGGGCAACAGAAATGTCAGATATAAAGTTAGTCATTTGTTCCGATCCTTATGAGTGCTTCAGTTTTGCCGGTTTAC
>JAYTFA010000087.1:0-8406 GCA_043734765.1 Pseudobdellovibrio sp.
TTTTTGAATAATAAATTAGAAGAACTTTATTCTGCACTCGATGAAGACAACTTTTTAAATGATTCTATGAAGTACGAATTGAGTCTTATTTTAAATACGCCGGATGAGATTGAAAAGAACTTTGCAAAAATCGAAAAATACAATTCCCTTAAAATAATTAAAAAGTATCAGATTACCGAGATGTTATCGCATGAAAAAACAAATGGTCGCATGCCGGCCTCAGCGGACCGGGAACAAAACAGTGAAGTTCTAAAGTTGATCGGGGAATTATGATTTTTCCGGGTGATTTCAGGGATTTTAATCAGAAACCAAGTTTAAAGTTATCTTGGGTTATTGTTTTTCTGAATATTTTTCTTTATGTCGTTATAGCTATAACTTTTGATGTCTGGCCCTCGCAGGATGTACGTAAAACCCTGAACGATCAGAAATTTATTAATTCTATTTATGAAATGTACGCGCAGACACTGGATCCTATCGAGAAAAAGAAATTGAGCGGAAGCGTGAACACAGTTTATGCTCGAGCACTTAAAGATCAGAAGTTCTGGAGTCGGGTTACGGACTTTCCGTTTAAGGGCGATCAGGTGCAAATTGCGGAAAACCGAAAAGTAATTGTCAGTTTTTATCAAGGGTATTTAAATTCGCCTCAGTATCACTTTGGATTGGGCACACTCGAAATATCTCCGTGGTCCTGGCTGACCTACCAGTTTGTGCACGCTACTTTTATGCATCTTCTGGGTAACATCATGCTGATTTTTCTGATTATTTCTTATCTGGAAAAAAGTGTGCACCCGATATGGATTGCAGCCACCTATCTTTTTTCTGGGTTTGCCGGTGGAATTTCCTTTTTATTATTCGATAGTGTGGGCGGAATGGCCGTCATCGGCGCCAGCGCCTCTGCCAGCGGCTTGCTGAGTTTTTTATTAATAATAAAAAGCAGTAAACTGATGCCGTGGGGCTATTTGATAGCACCCATTAAAGATGGCTACGGGCAAATCTATCTGCCGGTATTTTTTATTTTCCCGATATTTCTGGTTTCTGATTTTATAAGTGTCCTGTGGGAACCGTCAGGAGTGGTGTCCAACGTGGCCGTCTCCGCTCACATCGGCGGAGTGTTAATGGGATTCATCATGGGCGGATATTATTTACTCTTCGGGAGCAAAGCCCCGTCGCATAGTGTTTTCAGTCACCACGATGGGTTCCATGAATTGTCTTAAATAATCGGGACCTCCGGTTTTAGATCCGATGCCTGACATTTTAAAACCGCCGAATGGATGACGATCCACCATGGCTCCGGTGATTCCGCGATTGATATACATATTTCCAACTTCAAGCTCATGTTTTACTTTTTCAATATTGGCCGGAGACCTGGAGAAAAAACCGCCTGTTAAGGCATACTCGGTTGAGTTTGCAATTTCGATGGCGTGTTCAAGATTACGGGCTTTTATCAGAGTTAAAATAGGGCCGAAGAATTCGTTCTGGGCAACGTCGTCTGTACCTTTAACGTCACCTAAAATAGTAATAGGAACATAATAGCCGGATGCAGGAGCTGCACCCTTGTGTAAAACTTTATACTTAGTTTCGGCCGTGGCGATGCTGTTCAGCAAGCGCTTATAGGCCTCTTCATCAATCACCGGGCCCAGATAGGCCGAAGGATTTTCACTAGAAGCAATCTGTAAAGATCTTGCGGCTTCAACCAATCGTTCCGAAAATTTTTCGTACACACCTTCCAGAATTATAAGTCGTGAGGCTGCAGAACATTTTTGGCCGGCAAAACCGAAAGCCGAATAAAGCACGGAATCGACAGCTTCATCCAGGTCGGCATCATTATCGATGATGATGGCGTTTTTTCCACCCATTTCAATAATGCATCTTTTTACATGTTGTTGACCCGGTTTAACTTCGGATGCGTTTTTAGAAATCAGTAATCCCACGGCTTTAGATCCCGTAAAGGCGATCGTAGTGGTGAGGTGATGCTTAACGAGATAATCTCCGACTTCTTCACCGAAGCCCGGTAAAAATTCCACTGTAGATTGCGGGAAGCCCGCCTGTTTTAAAATTTCAAAAAGCCCCTGAGCCACCAATGAACTTTGTTCCGCCGGTTTCATCACAACTGTGTTGCCGGTCACAAGGGCTGCGGCCACCTGGCCCGCAAGAATTGCTAATGGAAAATTCCACGGAGCAATGACCGTAACCACCCCACGAGGTTTATAAATGTACTGACTGATTTCACCCGGAGCGTGTCCTACGCGTAGAGGTCGGGCCAGTTCACGCATATGTCGGGCATAGTATCTTAAAAAGTCGATGGCTTCGCCCACATCGCCGTCGGCTTCAGCCCAGGGCTTTCCTACTTCCAGAATTTGCGTTGCCATTAAATTGTATTTGTTTTTAACCATGAGATCCGCTGCTTTTTCCAACAGTGCAGCCCGTTCCAGCGGATTAACTTTTTTCCAGGTTTGAAAAGCTTTGTGTGCGGCCTGAATTGCGGTTTCAGCCAACGTCGTGTCGGCCATATGAACTTCGGCCACTAATTGTGAGGTTTCAGACGGATTATTGCGCTGGTAGATTTTTTGCGATCGATGGGCTTCGCCCGCAACAACCGGTAAAACTGTTTTCGGTATTTCAGATTTTAATTTTTTCAGAGCGGCAATCGTATTTTCACGAACTTTACTGACGGCAAAGTCCAGAAGCGCTTCGTTGTGAAACAAGGCTTCGTCTTTTGGATATGCAGCCAATGTAGGTGTTAAGCCTACAGCCGGATCCTTTAGTAATTCGGCAGGGGTTTTATCTTCGGCAAATTTTCCGCGAAGCCAGGACTCATTGGATGTATTTTCAAGAAGCCGTCGCACTAAATAAGCCATACCCGGAATTAATTCGCCGACAGGCGCATACTCTCGCACGCGATAACCCATTTCAGAAAAAGTTTTTTTAATCGGTTCGGCCATCCCATAAAGCATTTGAATTTCAAATGCATTTTTAGGCAAACCCAATTCTTCGGCTTTAACCAAAGCTGCGGCCAGCGAGCGCACATTGTGCGAAGCCAGGGCCACGCGGATGTGCTTATAGTTTTCAAGCAGGTAGGCGGCGCAAGCTTCGTAATTTGCATCACTTTCAGCTTTAACAGTGTAAACCGGAATCGGCCAGTCGCGCTGTTTGGCCTCGATGGTTTCGGAATCCCAGTATGCGCCCTTTACCAAACGTATCGTAAACGGCACTCCGCGTTCACGCGCAAAATGAGTAAGATTTTTAATATCCTGAAACGAGTCGCGTAAGTAAGCCTGCACAACGCAGCCGAAGAAACGATAATTTTTTAATTCAGGCTCATTGATCAGTTCCTTAAACACATCCACAGTTAAATGTTTGACCGCGTAATGTTCCATATCCAGATTAATAAAAACCCCGAGATCCATTCCTTTTTTAAAAATAGGACGGAGACGATTTTTCAGAATTGTTTTTGTTTCGTCCCAGGCCTTGTCATTAATCTGTGAGTATAGGGCCGACATTTTTACGCTTACATTTATTTTAGGTATGGCGCCGTCGGCATCGCGGTCGAGTTGTGGAATCTCGGTCCAGGTGCTGGCATCTTTTGCGAGCCAGTCGATAAGTTCAAGGTAGCGTTTCTGGTATTCCAAGGCTTCTTTTTCAGATAGCGTAGCCTCTCCCAGAATATCCACTGTAAAGTTGAGGTTATTTTTTCGGGCCTTTTTTAAAACATTTAGTGCATCCTGCGGATTTTCTCCGGTGATGAACATTTTAGCCATTGCCGTAACATTTTTTTTAATGGCGCCGGCCATTAAGCCGGGTGCCAATGATCCTAAACCAAGGCCAACATTAAAAACCGCGGGCAATTCGGATTTTCCGCCTTCTGAAAAATATTCTTTTAAATGCTTAGCTACATCATCACCGGAATTTAAAGCGGGTAGTACATCCACAAAACGAAACATATTGGTTTTGAATTTTTCGTTCTTCATACTCCATTCCATAATGGAGCCGTACCAGAAGTCTTTTGAGAACAATGAGGCTTTAGATTGCGATTCAATTTTTTTTAAAATTTCTTCGCCTAAGGTCAAGATCTTAGCTTGAGTGTTTGACATGAAAACTCCTCTTAACGTGACAACTGTTTTTCGAGGTGAATTTTGCGCTAAACTACATCCCAATGGCAAGTTAAAATCTCACGATTTTCGCTCTGTAAAACCGCCTTCAGTTGGTCTCCGGCCCTGAGCGGGCCCACACCTTCCGGTGTGCCGGTTAAAATCACATCGTGCGGTGCCAAAGGGAAATGCATTTTGATGTATTCAAGAAGCTGCTGAGGCTTAAAAATCATATCAGTGGCAGAACCTTCCTGTGCCATTCGCCCGTTGATGGTCAGTTGAAAGCTCAGAGAATCAAAATTTTGAATTTCTTGCAGACTAATCCAAGGCCCCAGGGGGCAGGCACCGCGGAAAGATTTAGCCAGTGTCCAAGGTAATCCTTTGGATTTAGCTAAATTTTGGGCATCGCGGGCAGTTAGGTCAAGAGCAAGGCTGATGTGGCTGAAGTTTAAATCTTCATCAACCCAGAGTGCGATTTCAATTTCATGTTGTACGTCCGAGGACCATTTCGGGAGCATTATCTTAGAACCCATTTCAATCGTGCTTCCGGCCTTTATGAAAAAGAAAGGCTCCTTCGGAACTTCCGACTTCATTTCCTGCGCGTGCTTAGCGTAATTGCGGCCAACTGCCCAGATGTTTTTTGTCAGTACCGGATTCATTTTGTGCACCCTTTTTTGATAAATTTCCAGAGGTTGTTTTCCAGTTCGAACACAACATGTTGTGTTGGCGACCAGTGTGAAAATTCAAATGACTTCAGGTCTTTATCGCAATTTATTAAAGTCATAGATTCTTCAATCCAGTCGTAATGTGTGCAGGCAAATACAACCGATTCGGCAGCCGAGGAGCTTTGAATTTGGGTTAGAAAATTTTCAACTCTTTTTTTTAAACTCAAGACATTTTCGTTCGGATTCTGTTGATCCAAATCCGGCTGAGTTTCAATTTTTACATTGAATTGTTTACTTGTGGGGTAGAACGTCTGTGAGGTTCTTCGTTTCGGCGAAACATACAAATGTGTGGGTAAGGGTATTTTTTCATTTTTAATCAGCTCAATGATGCCGGCAGCCTGATCAAAACCCTGCAGACTAAGTTCGGGATCTTCAAAAGGTAAAATGCCTTTGTGGGCGTGTCTAAACAGAACAAACTTCATAGTGCGCAGATTACCTTATTTGTTGAGTCAACCCAAGCGATTTGATAGATTATGCTATGGCTAAAGTTCAAAGATTTGTATCTAACGATTTAACAATCAGAGCGACTGCGATTGATGCAACGGAAGTTGTGGCTGAAATGCAGAAACTTCATAACTCATTTCCTGTGGCAACATCAGGAGTGGGAAAAGCTATGGTTGGCGCCTTGCTTTTAGCGGCTCAATTAAAAGACAAACAGCAGATCGGTCTTCTGTTTCGCGGCAATGGTCCGCTCAAAAGTATTTATGCAGAAGCTGATTTTGAAGGTCGAGTGCGCGCTTATACACCTAATCCTCAGTACCAACCCGAGAATTATGAAGGCGGCCTGAAATTATCCGAAGCTCTCGGACATGGAACACTGACAGTCGCCCGCCATACACCATTTCAAAAGCAGCCCTTCAATGGAATGGTTGAACTTGTGAGCGGGGAAATCGGCGATGATATCGCCCATTATTTACATCAATCTCATCAGATTCGCTCGATTGTGGCGCTGGGTATTTACCTGGACCAAACAGGAAAAGTAGTCAAAGCCGGCGGAGTTATTATTGAAGTGATGCCCGGAGTGGAAGAGGCCGTAGTGGAGTTATTACAGAACAACGCCGATTCAAAAAAACCGAGCGTTTCGAAAATATTACGTGAGGGCGGACAGCCAACGGATTTGGTTCAACCTTACCTTGAAGGGATTCCTTACACGCAAATCGAACACCACCATGAAGTGATGTATCATTGCCCATGTTCAGAAGAACGGGTGACGGCGGCCCTGCAGGTTTTAGGCGAAGCCGATCTGCAGGATATGATTGATAAAAAAGAAGAACCGGAAATTATCTGTCAGATGTGCGGAAAGCCCTATTCTTTTAAAATAGACCAGGTTGTGGAAATACGTGATCTTATGCGCAAGAATTCATTACATTAGCGAAAAGATTTTTAATTCTTTTTAGTTCTCAGTTCAGCTTTACAAATAGCAACTTTTTCTTCGTATTCGTCTTCACGTTTATTTAAAAGATTCTGATAGCCTTTAAATCTTTTTATTCGGTCCGCTAAAAATTCTTCAGAGATTCCCACTAATTTTTTTTCTTCGTCGAGACCGATTTTGAATTCTTCTTCTTTATCAGTGACTCGGTCCATAGGCTCAGTCCATTTTAATTTTCCGTCGCCGCCATTTTTAACGTCGGACAATTGCAGTCGGCAATCACGTAAGACGCCGTAGAGTCCAAGTGAACCGTATTTTCGGTTTCCGTAAACACGGTCTTCAAGTTCGTAAACTTCGTACTGCAGTTTACGGAGTTCTTCATTCATCATGACTTTTTTCTGAACGACCATGTAGCCGTCTTTAATTCCCAGAGAAGTATCGCCATTGATCGCAGAGGTGTTGTCCATTTTCGTATCAATGTCTTTGGCTTTATTGGGGTTGGTAGAGCAAGCAGTAAATAAAAGTGCAATTGAAATGAAGCTCGTGCTGAGTTGGATCAGATTTTTCATAGATTTTAAATCTCCTAGCGTTCGATTGTCCGCGATGAAAAGGTAGCTGGCACCTTTTAACGCGCGCGGCTGGAGGCCGGGGTGTTTGCCCCTTCCAGCGAAGGAAGTATGTGGTGGGATTTGTTCACTACTTGGTGTCCACGATCGTGGCTGAGTGAAGGCTTGTCTTACTTTGGTACATAGCAACTCGCTTGCCAATTTAGAAAAATTAATGATTTCAATAAGATAAACTTACTAGTGCCACAATGTTTTCTAAGTGTTTAATTTTACTACGTTAACTGGGTGCGAAACATCTCTCGACCCCTTCTAATGAACTCTATAACAAAAAGTTAGACAGCTCGGAGGCGCGAAAAGTCTACAAAATGAAATTGTATCAGAATGAAGCACTCAAAACGAATATGGCTGCCGCCAGATGAATTAAACTGGTCAGGAATTTGAAATGATAAATGAAGATGACCAAATTCAAAAAAATCCTCATTTCCGGAATTCTGTTAATAGCTGCGAGCTATTTAGGCTCCTGTGCTCCAAAGCCGCAGAATGACTGCGGGTTTGTGCAGAATATCTACGGCCAAAGAATCTCCTGGAAACTTAAATCCACAGTAAAAATAGTCATCCATAGTTCGGTTCCGGTTGAGCTGAGGCCCGCAATTTATAGAGCTGCGGCAACGTGGGAAAAGCAAGTTGGGCACAAGGTGGTGGAATTTTCTGAAGATTCTACACAGTTGAACAGTTCTCCTGCCAGAGATCAAAAAAATGGTATTTACTTTTTATCGGAATGGGAGTCAGATAAGAGTTCTGAGCAGGGTCGAACATCAGTTTATTGGGCTGGTGATCAGATTCAGGAAGCTGATATCCGTATCAACGCTTCCGACTTCAGTTACTATGATCAAAATCCTCAGCAGTTGATTGGATCTTACGGCTTAAAGAAGTCGGGTCGGCCTTCGAGTGATGGTTACAGTTTTGAAGCATTAATCCTTCATGAAATGGGTCATTTACTTGGGCTCAAACACCGTGACGGATCTACTGTAATGGCAACGCATTTAGCAGCCTATACAAATAGAACTCAGCTGGCTTCGGTCGATGGACAAGCGATGAGTTGCGAATACAAGTAAGCAGTAAATTTTTTTAGAAAAGGTGAGTTATGAATAATAAGACGAGAGAAACAGCAACCCAGATACAAGCGGTAAATGAACAATACTCTGCAGGTGCATTAGAGTTCGGCGACATTACGGTCTACAATGAAATGGCAGATCAGACTTCTATAAAGTTAAATATGGTTGAGCAGATTCATTCCCAATTAAATCAGCTTGAAGAAATGACGCTGAAACGTCAGTTTATGATGAAAGAAGTTTTACAATATATTGTGGAGTAGTTGCGGCTCAGCTTTCGTCGTCGGGGGTTTCCACAGCCTCTAATTTAGGAATGGAAAATCTGACGTAATCACCGATTCTCTCGCGAGTCATGCCCTCTTGGCTGACCGGTCTCGAAAACTTAAATTCTTCCCGGAAAGACTGAAAATTATTTGTACGGATATTTTTATTTCCGTCTTTAGCCTCATCGGCAAATTTTCGTTGTCCGGAAACAACGGCTTTATTTCTCTGAATGGAAACTCTTAAATTATCTTTTTCGTGTTCGGGCGCATAGGCTTCAATAAC
>JAYTFA010000088.1:0-5671 GCA_043734765.1 Pseudobdellovibrio sp.
TATCTCATTTAACAGGCTTTAGTTATTCGAGTGCCCATGAAGAGCTGCAAAGAATGAAATCTTTAAACTTGGTCAAAATGCAAAGAGACGGAAAAGCTACCCTCTACTCTTCAGCGCTTACTGATGTGGAGGAAGAAGTTGTGAAAAATTTATTTACCACTACTGGTATGGAGAATAAAAAAAGAGTTTCATTTAATGATTTTAACTTACCGCTTTTGGGGGATTTTAGTGAATTGTTAACTGACGAGCAATTAGAACCCGAAGAGCTATTGGTTAGAGCAGTCAAATTAGCAAAAAAAAATGCGACATTACTAAGAGTGCTTCCGCTTATGTTGAAAAAAATGGGTGATGAGCTTAATTTGTACCAATTAGTTTACTGGGGCAAAAGATATGGAGTTAATCGCGAGCTTGGTTTTTTATTAGATTTAACCGCTGAAATAACAAAAAATAAAAAATTCTCAAAATTAGCAAGACAGTTTAAGGATAAACGCTGGTCTAAGCCTGAATATTTTTTTAATTCAGATAATAATTTGAGTGGATTTCAAGCGAAACTAACTGAAAAAAACACACCTGAGCTTGCAAAAAAATGGTATTTGAAGTTGAATATGGGATTAGATTCATTTCAAACTTTATATGCAAAATATGAAATGGCTTATAATTGAAAAAATATACAGTCGCAGAAATAAAAACATTTTTAAAAGCCATGGATGATTTTGCAATAGCAGGCAGTGAAATTATTCTTATCGGTGGTTCAGCTGCGGCACTGGCTTACAGTGTGGTAGACACTACTCAAGATATTGATTCGTGGAATAATGTCGACCGCGTAAAAGAAGCCTATGAAAAAGCTAAAGTCTCTACTGGGTTGTATATTCCATTTGGCAAAGTTTCTGTAAGCGATGGACCTTATAACTTTGAAGATCGTCTGATTGATTTTGAGCCTGAGTCTTTTAAAAATCTTCATGTGAAAGTTCCTGAAGTAATAGATCTTATTTTAATGAAGACGGTAAGAGCCTACGAACATGATTTGAATGCAATTGAGCAAATGATCAAAACACAGAATGTGCATTTGGGTGACTTGGTTGAAAGATATATTGCTGAAATGGGTTCGGTTGTTATAGTAACTAAGGCGGGCTTAGATTTGCACTTTCTAGCTATGATAGGGCGTTGTTATGGCGAGAAAGCGGCTTTTAAGATTCAAGAAAAAATTGAATATAAAGCGTAAATCTTCAGCGCACTGGTTCCCGAATTTTTTAGTGAAGGAGCGGTATAAAGTGAAGTCAGTTTTAGTCACCGGCGGGGCGGGTTATATTGGTTCACATACGATTTATGAGTTGTTAAAACACCGCTATCAACCAGTTGTGACCACCCCTGTTTCTCGCGAAATTTTGGATCACTCATGTATTTAATTGCAATAGAAGCCAAAGCCTCTCCTCTCTTTTTTGGGTCGCATTTTTTTATCCAGGGATGAAGCTGTGGCTGCGGCAATAATTTTCCCCAAATAATGTTTGAGTTTAAACGGAATAAAGTATTTTAAAGATAACTTTGCCAGAGACTTAGTAGTTAGTCAAATTGAGGATATTCTGCAGAAAACTCAAAATGATACCGTACGGTAGCAAAAATGCCAAATTGACTATTTTGAACCCGTAAGGGATCATATAGGCTATGAGTAAAATTATAAAACCCAGAGATATCGGTGTGCTTGTTAAAAACAAAAGAAAACAGAAAAAAATATCACAGAGTGAGTTGGCCGAAGTTTGCGGTGTTGGGAGGCGCTTTATTTCAGAACTCGAAAATGGAAAAAAAGAAAGTTATGATCTGGGGTTAGCTCTTAGGGTTTTAAATCGCATGGGTTTTGAGTTGAAGTTAATCGATAAGGAAAATAATAATGCCGAGTAAACAATCCTTATTTGTTTTCTATAAGACTGAAAAAGTAGGGAAAATCTATATTGATTCAAGTAATATATTTTGCTTTGAGTACTCTGCGGAGTGGTTAAAAAATAAAGATGCATTTGCTATTTCGCACAGTATGCCCCTGGATAAAATCATTTATGTAGATGCGGCTTATACCTATTTTAGTAATCTTTTGCCGGAAGGTAAAATACGTAAACTTATTTCGGCACGCTTGGGTGTGAGCGAAGAAAATGATTTTATGTTATTAAAAGCCTTGGGCGAAGACTGTGCCGGGGCTTTTGGTATTTATCCTTTTGAAAGTTTTGAAAAAAACAAAGAAGCCAGCTATAAACCTATAAAATTAAAAGAAATAGCAAAAATATTTTATGAGCAACCGGTTTTTTATTTGGGTTTAAATCAGACAGATATCAGGCTGAGTTTAGCCGGGGCGCAAGATAAAATTGCCCTCTATTTTGATAACGAGCAATTTTTTTTAACACAAAATGGGGCAGCGAGCTCGCATATTTTGAAATTTCCCAGTAAAGATTATGTTCATTTAACTGAGAATGAATATTTTATTTCTCAGCTGGCTATTGATTGCGAGCTGAAACTTAAACCATTTAAATTGATATACGAGGGGCATTTTGTAGGGCTTTTGGCTGAGCGCTATGATCGCATTGTAGATCATAAAAAAGTTGAAAGATTACATCAGGAAGACTTTTGTCAAGCCATGGGGATTTCTTATAAAAATAAATATCAAGAAGAAGATGGGCCCAGTTTTAAAAGCTCATTTGAGTTTATCGAAGCTGAAAGCTCCAACACTTTAGAGGACATCGAGCAGCTTTTAAAATGGATCGTATTTAATATGTGCGTCGGTAATTGCGATCACCACGGCAAAAACCTATCTTTACTGATGACGCCTGAGCGTAAGTGGAGCTTGAGCCCGTTTTATGACTTACTTTGTACCCGAGTTTACAGCAGTATTTCTAAAAAACAGGCCATGAGTGTTGGGGGATCTTTTGACGGGGCTAATCTTTCGAAGAAAAATTGGCTGTTGCTGACCCAAGAGATTAAATACAATTATCAGAACTTGCTGCGGGAAATTGCCCTGCCGATTATTGATACGATTCAGATAGGTATAGATCAACATGTTGATTTTTTTAAAGCAAAAAAATCTTATGAATTTATTAAAGTAGTTTCTCAAGAAGTGAAGTCATTAACGCGAAGAGTGGAGAGATCTTTTTATATTTAGGTTTGTTCCCGTAGGGGAGCAATTCGTGGATTTTGGGTAATATGCTCCCTAGCGGGGTCAATTAGAGGTGTAATTGAAAATCTTAGTTATTGGCGCTGGCGGCATGATCGGTCACAAGATGTTTCAGATTTTAAAAAAGCAGGGTCATCAGGTCTTTGCTACGATAAGACAAAAAAAAAGTTTCTACAAAAAATTCAATTTATTTGGCGAGCATGAAGTTTTTGATCTGGTAGAAAAATGCTGAACCTGCAAGCTGGGCATTAAATAACCTTTTCAGTATTTTCATTGTTTCTCTTAAGTCGAAAACCGGATCTGCCCGGAGTAATTGGTCGCAGCCTACACGAAAACTACAAAGCCGATCTGGCACAATATCCGCTTCTGAGTTGGGAGCGAGTTTGGTTGGGAAAGGATAAGGATGGATTTGGTTTGGACTAATGAGGAGAGTCTTTCTTGATGCAAATGTTTTATATTCAAAAGTTATGAAGAAATAGTGCCAACAGCACCTTCTGCGGCCATCGAAGCAGCACTTAATTCTCTTATAAGTGCAGTCAGCTCTAAATAGCAGGTCTTTAACACTAAAGTCCTTCTATGAGGCGTTAGATGCGGACCTAATGTTATATATTTGATTTGGTATAAATGTTATTGAATGTTATATTAAGTTATATTAAGTTATATTAAGGAGTTCCGATAATGGACGTAGTAATTACTGATTGGTCTTTAGATAGTTATCTCAATTTGAAGCATGCGAATGTTTTTACTGATGATGAGTATAATAATATCTTGAGGCCAGATGCGGAATTATTGAAGAAAGACTGGCCTCCAAGTGATCCAAAATTTACTAATAATAAATTTTGGGGACCTGCAACGGGCCTTGGTGGAATTGTTATTCCGCATGGGTTTAAAATGAAGTGGCATAATATCGGAAATGGAAAAGTTCAGCTAAGAATGGCAGCTGTGTATTTAGGTAAAGTATTTATGTGTCAGGGATATGTTAAGGAAAATGAAGCCAAAGATAAAAGAGAAATGGCTAAGTTAAAAAATAGAATTAATGATATTGCTAACGAAAACTATTATTATAGGGGTTTATTATGAGTATCTTTATATCGACAGCAAAACAAAAAGTAAAAGTATACGAAATTGCAGCTGAAATGAAAGTAAAGAACTTGTCAGTCGACTTTATTTCGGCGTGTGTCGAGCAAGCTTTAACCTACGAAGGAACTCATGATCTAATGGTTCTTTGGAGCGAAGCAAGTAACTCAGAAGAAAAAGATGAGATATTGGCTGATTTGCAAGAAGAGATAGATTTACGAGTTGAAGCCCCAAAAAAACCAGTAAGAAAGCCTTATATTAAGTATGAAGATCTTGATCTTGTAGCCAGAGATGTCATGGGTTTCAAAAAGAAGTTAAGAATAGAAGTCGATCGACAAGGAGGAATATCAGTTCTGGCGAAAAAAACTGGGATTCCACAGCCTTCATTAAGCAGGTTTTTCAGTTCTGCCTCCATGCCGAGAAGAACTACATTATACAAAATAGCCAATGCTCTAAAATTGGATGAGCGAAGTGTTGCTACGGAATGGGTGGCTTAATATCACCGACAGAATAATATACAAAATATTCATACTTTAAGTCACACTTAAGCAAATATTATTCTGCTGATTCAGAACTTCAATACGCTTGAAGTAGGGTCCAGATTGGACTGGAAACCAAGATTTACCGACCCAATTGAGACCATTTGTCGCTCGGCTTATTTATGGGGGTCGGCGGGAAAAAACCGAGCGGCGGCGACTTCGGCTGGGTAAAAATCCGAATTTCGAATGCTGCTTTGTCCCGATAAGAAGACGCAACAAACAGATATTGAAATGGCAAAAAGATATCTCGAGAATTATGAAAGCCGAAAGTTGAAGGTAAAAAAATGAAAGATATGAAATACATAAACCCAGTAGGTTCTGACTTTGATGAACATTTGGAGAGTGATCTCAAAGATCCAGAGATGGCGGCTTATTTCATAAATGCGGCCGTCGAGGAGCATGATGCAAGCTATCTCAAAGTGGCATTGGGAAAAGTTGTGCGCGTTCATGGCGTAACAGAAATTTCTAAAATGGCGAAACTTAATCGTGAATCTATTTACAAAATGCTGGGACCTGATAGCAATCCTGGTTTTGAATACATAGTGGAGATTTTAGATGCATGTGGGCTGGAGATAGCAGTTCAGCCGAAAGGTTTAGTTTCTGAGAAGGAGCAAAAGCTGGAAACTCAATATGTAAGCAGAGACGATCTGATTGAAATCATTAGTGGAACGGCAACAGCAACAATCGAGGCTTACATGTTGAAAAATAATCTGCGTGTTGCTAAGGCTAAAGGTACTAAGCGAAAAAAGGCTAAGTTTTCAGGTTCGCCGTCATCAAACTTGAAAAGGCGATCGGGTAGGACCTTTAAGATAACATCTGGGGGACGGGCTGTGATGGCTAAGCATGCAATAAAAAAAGATAGAGGCGCTTAAACGAACATCGACCATCTTATTGCGCGTGC
>JAYTFA010000089.1:0-11612 GCA_043734765.1 Pseudobdellovibrio sp.
TGCCGGGTGTTTTGTTAAGAAATGAAAAGCAAAAATTTAAAGATGAATGGGCCTTACTTAAAGTTAATCAAAACAGTACACCATTTTCAATAAATGTAGAAAAGAACCAAGTGATTAAATTGCCTATCGCACATGGCGACGGTAAATACTATGCGGAGAGTTCCACTTTAAAAAAGTTAGCGGATAACAATCAGATCTGGTTAACATATGAAAGCAATCCTAATGGTTCGGCTTTGAATATTGCCGGAA
Source organism: Pseudobdellovibrio sp. (assembly GCA_043734765.1). GTDB lineage: Bacteria > Bdellovibrionota > Bdellovibrionia > Bdellovibrionales > Bdellovibrionaceae > Pseudobdellovibrio. Next base: position 250 of record JAYTFA010000089.1, read on the forward strand.
TTACTAATGAAAATAAAAATATTTGCGGTTTGATGCCGCATCCGGAGCGGGCGCTTTACGACTGGATGGGTTCAACAGATGGGATGTTCTTTTTATGACAGCAAATGACTTACAGGCGAAATTAAAACTCTACAGAATGAGCGATGAAGAATATGCGCTCATGAAAAATCTTCTGGGTCGAGAACCTTTACAGGTGGAGTGGCCCTTATTTTCTGCCTTATGGAGTGAACATTGCAGCTATAAATCCTCAAAAATTCATTTGCGAAAATTTTCGTTTCGTAATCAGAATACACCTGAGATGGACGGTGAAAATGCGGGCGTGGTTGATCTCGGATACGGTGAAAAAATTGCTTTTAAAATGGAGAGTCATAACCATCCCAGCTTTATTGAACCCGTGCAGGGATCAGCTACCGGTGTGGGCGGAATATTAAGAGATATATTTACGATGGGCGCCAGACCGATTATGTCGGCTAATTATTTGTGTTTCGGCGAGGCCTCGGCTCCCCGAATGAAGTATTTAATGAATGGTGTAGCTAAAGGCCTTTCCTCTTACGGGAATTGTGTGGGCGTACCCACGGTTGCCGGACAAACCAATATTCATTCCAGATACAATAAAAATATTTTAGTAAATGCTCTGAATATCGGATACTTTGGCCCGGATCAAAAAATGGCATTATCAAAAGCCAAGGGTGAAAAAAACCTAGTGGTTTATGTTGGCGCAAAAACCGGGCGTGACGGCGTGCACGGAGCCTCAATGGCCTCTGCTTCTTTCGATGAAGACTCTGAATCTAAAAAACCCAATGTTCAAATTGGAGATCCATTTTTTGAAAAACTATTGATTGAAGCCTGCCTTGAAGTTTTGCGGCTTGATCTGGTTGTGGCTATGCAGGATATGGGAGCAGCAGGACTTACCAGTTCCAGCTTTGAAATGGCCTCCAAAGGTCAGGTTGGACTTATTATAGATCTAAAAAAAGTTCCTTTACGTGACTCTACGATGACGGTCGAAGATATTTTGCTTTCCGAAAGCCAGGAGCGAATGCTGCTGATCTGCGAGCCCAAGAACTTTACTCAGTTACAGCATGAATTTAAAAAGTGGAGTCTCGACGCCATAATTTTGGGAGAAGTTCAGAACCCGCGTAAAGTAAAATTGATGTGGGGGCCCGAAACTCTGACTGAAATTGATCCGGATTTAATTGTGGAAAAAGCTCCCCAATATAAGCGCCCCTATACCAAATGGGCCTATCCGAGACGAGTCAATGAAATCGAAAATAAAAAAATAAAAGTTTCCGAACTTATTAATACAAAATTGCAGCAATTTAAGCTGAATCAGCACCATTGGATTCATAATCAATTTGACCAGAGAGTGGGAGCAAGAACCGCAATGGCCTGCGAAAGCTCAGTGGCATTTTGCCGTTTGGATCATTCAGGACGCGGATTAGGGCTGGCCGTGGGTTGCCGTCCTGAAGTCATGCTCATGGATGCTGAAATCGGTGCTCTCGATGCGGTTTATTATCCTGCTTTTCAGCTAGCGATTAAGGGTGCCGAAGCTCTGGCTGTAACGGATTGTCTGAACTTCGGGAATCCTCAGAAACCCGAAATTATGTCTGAGTTTGTTGCCAGTGTTGAAGCTATTGCCGATGCTGCCAGAAAGTTAAATGCGCCAGTGATCAGCGGAAATGTCAGTTTTTATAACGAGACTTTGGAAGAAAATATTATTTCGACACCGGCTATCGGCGTGGTTGCGATAAGAGAAAGTGTTGAAGATATTATTCCCGATTCTTTTACCAATCCGCTGGAGAATATTATTTCAGTGAAGATAAATTGGGTGCAATCATGGGTGTATTCAGAACAGAAAGACAATAAAATATCTAATTTTAAATTTAATCCGACTCAGGACGTTGCGGGCTTCATTCAAAAATGTGCCGGGTTATCAAAGCATCTGAAAGATGAAAATAAAAAAGTTTCGTCTATTAAGGCCGTGGGGCTAGGCGGTATCGGCATTGCCTGTCTGAAAATGAGCTGCAACAACACAGGTTTTGATTTAAGTTATGACCTATCTACTGGAAATGAATCCGATTTGTTTAAAGATACTTTTTATGAATTTATACTATCTACTGACGAAAGATCAGATGAGATGATATCCTTATTACATAAGTTCTTTTCCGGATTTGACTTAGAAATTAAAAAAATCGGCGAAACTAAAACTGCGGAAATTAAATTCAGTAAAAATGTCAGCTTAGACTTCAAAGAGTTTAAGAAAAATTTTGAACGGGATTTGGAACAAGAGCTAGAGACGGTAAAAATATGAGTTTTAAAAGTTCATGGAAAGATGAGTGCGGGGTTTTCGGAATCTGGAATCATCCGGAATCAGCACGCTTAACCTACTTGGGATTATATGCTATGCAGCACCGCGGACAGGAATCTGCAGGAATTGTAACTCTGGACAGCGGACCGAATCAGCAGCCCATTCACCGGATGCATAAAGCCTTGGGACTGGTTTCAGATGTTTTCAATGAATCTAATTTAGGTAAGTTGACCGGCAGTGCTGCCATCGGACACGTACGATACTCTACAACCGGTGATAATCTGGTTTCGAATGCGCAGCCTTTAGGGTCGATTCTATTGAGCGGTCCGGTTGCAGTGGCACATAACGGAAACATCGTGAACGCTTCAATTTTGAGAGCAGCTTTACAGCGCGATGGCGCTATATTTCAGGCTACAAATGACACTGAAATTTTACTTCATCTTTTAGCCAAAAACCCTTCAAATCATTTGGTTTCTGCGTTGATTGAAAGTTTAAAAAATCTTTCCGGTGCCTACAGTTTTACGATTTTAGCTCATGATCGATTACTGGCCGTACGAGATCCATTCGGATTTCGGCCTCTGGTGCTAGGACAAATCAAATCAGCCATGAGCGTGAGCTATGTTGTGGCCAGCGAGACCTGCGCACTGGACCTGATAGGCGCTCAATTTATGCGTGAAGTGGACCCGGGCGAAATTATAGAAATTACTTCGGAAGGGCTTAAGTCTTATAAGTTTGAGGCAGAGAGCACCGGAAAGCGAAAATCAGCCCATTGTGTATTTGAGCACGTTTATTTTGCGAGGCCTGATTCTGTGGTCTTTGGAAAATCGGTTTACAGTTCCCGCAAAAAATTCGGCGAACAGTTGGCCATGGAGTCCGGCATTGAGGCCGACGTTGTGATTCCTGTTCCTGATAGCGGTGTTCCATCTGCCATCGGGTACTCTCAGAAAAGCGGTATTCCCTTTGAATTCGGTATTATCCGAAATCACTATATCGGTCGAACATTTATTCAGCCGGCACAGTCCATCCGCGACATCGGTGTAAAGATTAAGCTGAACCCCCAGCCGGAAATTTTAAAAGATAAGCGGGTGATCGTTATTGATGATTCGCTCGTAAGAGGAACCACCAGCCAGAAAATCATCAATTTGATTCGTCAGGCCGGCGCTAAAGAAGTGCACCTTAGAATTGCTTCACCTCCGACAACAGGCCCTTGTTTTTACGGAGTTGATACGCCACAAAAAAGTGAATTGATTGCGTCCCACAACAGCCTGGAAGATATACGAAAATTCATAGGAGCTGATACCCTGGCTTACCTGTCCGAAAAGGGCATGTGGCAAGCCATTAACAGTGGTCCTGAAAGTTTTTGTGCGGCTTGTTTTAATGGTGATTATCCGACAAGCTTAAAGGGTGTCGAAACTAAAAAAGACCCCGAAAAAAAAGCCCAAAGCAGCGTTAAAGAAATCTGACAAATCCTCAGGATTTGATTGTTTGAAGCGCGGTGATTTAATAGAAATTATTGCGCCGGGCTCGCACACGGCGGGTGAAATTCTTGAAAAGGGCGCACAGGTTCTGAGAAGCTGGGGCTATGAAGTCACTTACGACAAAGATTTATTACAACCTGAAATTTTTCTGGCAAATTCAGATCAAAAAAGATTTGAAAGTTTTAAAAAGGCGATGACCAATAAAAAATCCAAAGCCGTGTGGTGTCTGCGCGGCGGCTACGGTGCTATTCGTCTGCTTCCTTGGCTTGAAAAAATGGAAATTCCTAAAAATAAAAAAATTCTGATCGGTTTGAGTGACATCAGTTCTTTGCATGCCGTTTTGAATCAAAAATGGAAGTTTCCGACTCTGCATGCTCCGTTGATTGACCGGTTGGCCTTAGAGAAACTTAGTGAAGAAAATATTCACGAATTAAGACAAACTCTCGAAAATCCCGGATATGTAGCGGAGTTTACTGATTTAATTCCACTTAATAAAGCCGCACAAACTCAGAAAAAAGTTAAGTCACAAGTTGTCGGTGGCAATTTAATGGTGGTGACCTCAACATTAGGAACTCCTTCGCAATTGAAAACTAAAAATAAAATTTTATTTTTAGAGGAGCTTTGCGAGCGGGCCTACCGCGTTGATCGCTGTCTGCAGCAAATGAAACAAGCGGGGCTATTTAATCAGGTTCAGGCCGTGGTTTTCGGTGATTTTACGAGTTGTGATGAGCCGAATAAGGAAAATTATATTCAAGCCGTGCTAAAGGCTTTTTTTAAAGATTTAAAAATTCCGGCCTTTTCGGGTATAGAATCAGGTCACGGGGAGATTCAGCGGCCGATTTTTTTTAATACTGAAGCGCATCTTAGTTGTGGTGAAAAGCCGCGGATGTTAATCTATTCTGCATTTAAAAAGTAAAAGATTAGAGTTGAAATGAAATACACAAGCCAAGAAAATAAATTAATAGACAAAATTAAACAGGCGATACCCGATGTTACTCCGGGAGTTACAGCAAGAGCCTACCATTTGGGGCGCTTGGTTTGCGACATTAACGTAGGACACACCTATCCCTATTATGATTTAGCCTCGTTAACAAAAATAATTTTTACCCAACAGGCCGTCATGGAGGCCTTCGACCGGGGAATGTGGAATTTAGACACAAAAGTAAAGGATATTTTGTCCGATTTTAAGCATGATGTTCTGATTAAGGAATTACTCACTCATACCTCGGGCCTTGAGTGGTGGCTGCCGATTTATGAGAGTATTCAATTGGAGTTGCCATGGCAGGAAAAGCGTTCATGGATTTACAAACAGATTAATAATTCTAAAATTAATAAAACCGGAAAAGCTGTGTATTCAGATCTTGGCTTTATCACCCTGGGTTTTATTCTCGAGCAACTCTACGAAAAAAATATTTATCAGATCTGGTTGGAACTTAAAGATAAGCATTACACGACGACCACTCTTGATTTTCATATCGAAAATAAAACCGAAGTACCGAGAGAGCAGTTTGCCCCCACAGAGGACTGCAAATGGCGTAAACGGATCATGCGTGCCGAAGTTCACGACGAAAACACCTGGAGTTTCGGCGGAGTGTCCACTCACTCCGGACTTTTCGGAAGTATAGAAGATGTTTCTGCTTTTGGATTAAATGTTCGATCACAACTTCAGGGAATTGCCAGATACAGTGTAAGGCAAAAAACTGCACAGCTCTTTGCAGCCCGCGCCACTCCGGCTGATGTTGGCGATTGGGCATTGGGATATATGATGCCGTCTCCGAGCATCTCAAGTTGTGGACCGCATTTTTCTATTCTCTCGATCGGGCACACAGGATTCACCGGCACTTCGTTTTGGTATGATCCCCGAAATGACTTATTGGTTCTGATTCTGAGCAATCGCGTTCATTACGGAAGAGAAAATCGGTCATTTATAAACCTCAGGCCTCAGATTCACAGCTGGATATATGAATCGTTAAAAAGGACAATTTAATGTCTCAATCTTCTCTTAAAAACTTAAAACCCGGCAGTCATATACATCTTATGGGAATCTGCGGAACAGCAATGGCTTCACTCGCAGGTTTATTAAAAGATCGCGGCTACACGTTGTCCGGCAGTGATTTAAACCCATATCCTCCGATGTCCACTCAAATTGAAAACCTGGGAATAAAAATTTTGCGCCCTTATAAAAAAGAAAATTTACATCCCAGCCCTGATTTTGTAGTTGTTGGTAACGTTATTTCAGCAAATAATGAAGAAGCTCAGGAAATGTTGGCTCTTGATCTACCTTTTTGTTCCTTACCGCAGGCCATGGGCGAAGTTATTATTGCAGACCGCGATTCCTTTGTAATTGCAGGGACACACGGCAAAACCACAACAACTTCATTGATGTCATGGGTAACAGAAAACTGCGGTTTAAACCCCGGTTTTTTAATCGGCGGCATTCCGAAAAATTTTTCTCTGAGTTTCAGAAATCCGCAGGCTCAAACCTTTGTTATTGAAGGCGATGAGTACGACACCGCTTATTTCGATAAGGTACCCAAGTTCATTCATTATAAGCCTAAATATGTTGTGCTCACGTCGGTGGAGTTTGATCATGCCGATATTTATAAAAATTTTGATGCCGTAAAGGCTGCCTTTATCCTCCTTATGAAATTGATCCCGCAAAATGGCTCATTAGTTTACTGGGGAGATGATAAAAACGTTGGTGATATTTCCAAACATTGTGAGATAAAAAATAAATTTTCTTATGGATTTAAAGATTCTAATAATTATCAGGTTAAGATCACATCCGAAACGGATGTTGCCACTAACTTTCAGGTTTTTTTTAATCAAAAAGCACTGGGCGATTTTTCAACTCCGATGGTGGGGCGTTTTAATATTTTAAATGCCACCGCAGTTATCGCTCAGTCTCACATTCTGGAACTGAGCCCCGAACAGGTCAGCAAGTCTCTTAAAACATTTGAGGGGGTTAAGCGCCGTCAGGAAATTTTAGGCGAATTTTCCGGTGTTCTATTGATCGAAGACTTTGCGCATCACCCAACAGCGGTGAAAGAAACTGTTAAGGCTATCCAGAATAAATATAAAGGCCGAAAAGTTTTCTCGGTTTTTGAGCCTCGTTCAGCCACTTCAAGACGCAAAATCTTTCAGAAAGATTATGTCGAAGCTTTCAGCGAAGCCGATGAAATATTAATTGCCCAGGCATTTGATCAAAGTAAAATTTCGGATCAAGATCGATTTTCTGCGGAAGAATTGATTTCCGATTTGGTGAAGTTGGGAAAGTCTGCGAAAGTATTGTCATCGGCGGATCAAATCGTGGAAGATCTTATTGTTCGTGCTAAGAAAAACGATGTTATTCTTATCATGAGTAATGGCGGCTTTGACGGTATATATGGAAAGCTCATCAACAAACTTAAAAACAGGATTTGATTATGGATTTCAAAACATATCTTGATAGCTCTTGGTCCAAACATGGAAAAGATTCCCAAAAAGTTGCCGAAACCTTTGAAGCCACAATAAATCTTATTACCGACAGTTCCCAGCTTACACAGCTGGCCCATCTCATCACACATGTTGAGGCGGAGCATTTAGGTCAGTACAGCCGAGGCCTTAAATTAATTAAATTGCTGTCCGCACATAAATTAAATAATGACAAAACTAAAGTTGCACTCAACAGATTCGAAGCTATTTTGCAATTCGCAGAAAATTCAAACTTTGATATAACGCCATTTTCAGATTCCGACCAAATACGAATTCTGGCCGCTGTTGCCAGCGCGCAAGCCGGGCAGAGCCAAACAGACCTTTCTACAAAAAATTTAAATCAAGCACTGGCTTTAGCCGAAAAATTAGATTCCGCCGATCCTGCCAACAGAGCTCTGGCTGTCACTGGAAATATCTTGGCAAGTACTTTAGAAGATAAATCAGACTTATCACCGGAACAAATTGATTTAATGTTGCTGGCCGCGCGCGCGGGTCGCAAATACTGGGAGATTTCCGGAACTTGGCTGGAAACCGAGCGGGCGGAGTATCGTCTGGCGCACAGTTATTTAAAAGCTAAAGATTATATAAATAGTATCAAGCATGCAAATTTATGCCTGACGATTTGTGAAAAAAACTCAGCACCTCCTTTAGAATTTTTCTTTGCCTTTGAGGCTATCGCTTTAGTTGAAAAGGCAATGGCACAGCTGCCTAGATCATTTCCAAAAATGGAGAGTTATTTTAGCCAGTTGTCCGAGAGTGATAAGTCTTGGTGCGGACCTACCCTCAAAAAGTTCAATTAAATCAACTTTTATGCACATAATAACGGCATAAATACGATATTATTTGAAACCCTGCGCGCATGAAAATAAAACAATCCTATGGCGAAAAAAGTAGGCGAGATGACTCCGCTGATGAAGCAATACTGGGACATTAAATCCCTTCATCAGGATAAAATATTACTTTTCAGAATGGGTGATTTTTATGAATTGTTTTATGACGATGCCACAAAGGCTTCGCCGCTTTTAGGAATTACACTTACATCAAGAAATAAAAAGTCAGAAGATCAAACTCCCATGTGCGGATTTCCGCATCACTCGGTTGCGGGACCGATAAATAAATTATTAGCGGCAGGTCACAAAGTAGCTATTTGCGATCAAGTCGAGGATCCCGCTCTGGCTAAGGGAATTGTTAAGCGGGCCATCACCAGAATATTAACGCCGGGAATGGTTTACGACAGCGAAACACTGGATCAGACTAAAGCGCATTACATCACTTCCATCGACAACGAGCAGATCAGTTTTATCGATACAACAACGGGCGAGAGTTTTTATTTCAGATCTGAAAATTTAGATGAGAAAATAAAGTTACTCGATGTGCTTCCGGTGGCCGAGGTGGTTGTTGCCGACCTAACTGAATCATGGATAACGCAAACTAAGTTGGACCAGCGTTATGTTGTTTCAGAGCACAAAGTTGAAAAGCTTAATTCAAACCAGAGGCTTTATGAATATGTAAAAGCTCTTTCCAATAAAGAACTTTTGCAGATTTTAAGACCATTTGAAGAAAAAGAATTTGAGCACAGGCTGCAATTATCGCAAACGACTTTGAGGCATCTGGAGATTTTTTCAAACTACAGGGGAGAAGCTCAGGGCTCACTCTACAATGCTATAAACAGAACAAAGACCTCATCCGGCGCGCGACTTCTCCGGCAGTGGATGAGCTTCCCGTTGAGGAATAAAAGTCAGATTAATGCCCGTTATGATCAAATAGATCAGTTTCGTGATCACATGCTCGAACTTAAAAAGGTTCGGGAAGTTCTGGCCGGAATGGGCGATGTTGAGCGACGCCTCGGAAAAATTGCCCAGCCTCAATGTCATGGGCGTGATTTAACGGCGTTGGCAGATTCAATAGACGCAGGGCTTGGCGCCGTAAAATGGTGCTCAAAGTTTTTTATGGCGAGCTCGGTGAGCGAAGCCGCCGAAATATCAAACTCTATAAAAGCCAGAATTAATGAAGAGGCTCCGCTCAGCGTAAAGCAAGGCCATATTATTAAAAAAGGTTTCTCAGATGAGTTGGATGAATTAATCGATCTTTCAACCAACGCCAATGAATTGATTGCAAATCTTGAAAAGTCAGAAAAAGAAAAAACCGGAATCTCCTCTTTAAAAATTCGTTACAACAATGTTTTCGGATATTATATTGAAATCACGCACCTTCATAAAGAAAAAGTTCCGGCTCATTATCAGCGTAAACAAACTCTGTCGAATGCCGAAAGATACTGTACAGATGAGTTAATTGAGCTCGAGAAAAAAGTTCTTTCGGCTCAGGTTAAGCGTTATGAACTTGAATTTTCATTATTTGATGAACTGCGCCGGGAAGTTCTGCAGAATTCCGGTAAACTTTTAACTCTTGCGAAGGTCTGCAGCGAACTGGACGTTATCTCGAGTTTTGCATGGTTAAGTCTGGAAGAAAGTTACTCGCGTCCGCTGTTGGTTGAAGATAGAAAATTAGTTCTTGAAAACTCACGCCATCCTGCGGTTGAGCAGTTTGTTCGCGGTAAATTTGTTGCCAACAATATCGATCTGCAGGCCGAAGAATGTTTACTGATTACAGGCCCCAATATGGCCGGCAAATCCACGCTCATGCGTCAGGTGGCTTTAAGTGTAATCATGGCTCAGGCAGGCTGTTTTGTTCCGGCGAGCCGGGCGACATTATCGGTTTATGATGCGATTTTTACCAGAATCGGAGCCAGCGATCAGCTTTCAGAAGGTCTATCCACATTTATGGTTGAAATGACCGAAACTGCGCAGATGCTGAAGTCCGCTACAAAAAATAGCCTGTTGATTTTAGATGAGGTCGGTCGTGGTACGGCTACATTCGACGGAATGGCTCTTGCCCAATCCATATTAGAATATATTTTAATGAATTTAAAAAACCATGTGTTTTTTGCTACTCATTACCATGAGCTGACAGACCTGGATAAAAACTTTAAGCAGATCAAAAATGCCCATATGAAAGTTTTAGACCGGAAGAATGGGCAGATAGAGTTCCTTCATATCTTGACGACAGGCCCTTCAGGTAACAGTTATGGAGTGAAGGTGGCAGAACTAGCGGGAATTCCTAAAGAGATCACCATGCGTGCTGAGGCTCTTTTGTATAAGCTTGAAAATGCCAAAATTGAATCCAAGGTTGTAGTGCAATCGCAGATGTCGTTATTTGAAAAAGTGGACGATGCTCAAAAACAGATCCTGATTGAGGAACTGAAAAAGTTCTCAATTCAGAAGTCTTCGCCGCTGCAGGCTTTGAATAAAATTGCGGAGTGGCAAGAAATACTTATTTAGGTTTTGAAGGTATTTTGTTTTCTTTTTCTTCAGGTGCGCCGGCGAACGAACCTGTATGCTCTCGCCAATTGTATTCACTACCTTTAATGATCCGATTGTTCCAATCGTCCCATTTTTTCTTAGGAAGTTTATGTAGCACCAGGCCTTTATTATCGAAAATATCCGGATCTTTGCCGAATAAAAAATTTGAAACTGATTTAAGAATACCCATAGTTAATTCCTTATTAGGACATTACCTTAACTACATTTTCGGGTTTGCGCAAATATCAATAATTTCAAGTCCTTTTTCTTCGCCGGGATATTTGTTACCCGTAAGCTTTTTGAAGCATTCCGTAGCAGCCGATTTAAAAGCCAGTTCTTTTGAGGGGGCGGTTTGGGTTATAGAAAAGGGCTTTGCCTTAGGCGCTTTAAATTGAAAACTATATGATTTCGCAGCAGGAACAGGCGCCGTAGCTGTATAACCGATTACTGCAGTCAGAAAAATTGATAAAAAGAGAGCGAGTTTCATAGAGCCTCCATTGTTGTTATAAATAGGTAATGCAAGCCCCCGGCCAAGGACTCCCTGAAATCTCAAAATAAAACACCATAACTATATGAAAAAACACAGGATTTAAGCGTGCAGAAAAAGCACTTTTTTCAGAGTGTAAAATAATTAGACAGTTGTAGCGAAACGTCTGACAGAAAACTTATAGAAATATCTTATGCTCTGTGTTAGCTTGTCGTTATTACGAAATTTTAAATGGTTCCTCATCAGCGCGGGTCGTTGAA
>JAYTFA010000090.1:0-2065 GCA_043734765.1 Pseudobdellovibrio sp.
CGTGATCAAATTTTGTCGATTTGCGAAAGAAAAAAAGACCAAACCAATAAGACAACAGTGCACGGAGGAATTCAAACTTTGCTGAGTGTTGTGGATGAAGAGAATGGATTTACGTTGGTTCCGGAACTTTTGTCCGCGTTCGCAAAGAAAAATCAGCTTCGAACTATTAAAGCGTCAAAGTACCACCGTAAAGTTAGTTTGCTTTGTCGTAAGTCTCATCCAAAGAAACGGCTTATCGATTTGGTGGCCAAAGAAATTCTCGAAAATCTACCTAAGCACATTCCCACTAAGCTGACTCAACGAATTGCTGTAGTTGATCCCGATAAAAAGCGATTCTGAGATTTGAATTTTATTCGTATGCCAAGTTCGTCGAAAGCTCTAAGTTTTACTCACTTTTTACCGCTATTGATTACTGAAAACAGTTTTAATTTCTGCTGTTAGGTCTATAAACCAGTTCATTTTGGCGTTGGCTTTAGGGAAGACAAGAAAAAAATCTGTCGCATCCAATATGTGGGTTGAAATTAAAATACTTTCGCATTTATTTTTATCAAAAAAAAATGAAGAGGGCGCCAGAGTCCATCCCAGGCCCTTTTCGCACATTTCGATTAAGATCTGCCAATCAGAAAATATACGAAAAACATTTTGAGTCGTGGAAATTTCGAAGCGTTTTCTTAAATCGATGAGTTGGGACAGTTCAGGTTTATAAGAAAGAAAGGGTAAATTACAAAGTTCCAGTAAAAGTTTTTTGTTAATTTGCGAAGAATCTATGTTCATTTTTTTGGGTATAAGAAGTTGAAACTGATCTTTAAATAATGGTTTGGTGATTAAATGAAGGCTATCCGGCCTTTCCTGTATTAATGCTAAATCCAGCTTGGAATTTAACATCCATTCAACTCCGGTTTTAGAGTCGCAATCCAAAGCTTCGATTTTTACCGCAAATTTAAGCTCTCTCAAAACACGGCCGATAATCTCCTTTCGGCCCCCGATTTTAACGGTTGCCTCTGCCTGGCTGTTATGGCGAAGCAAAACGCCTTCGATGGTGCGGTCAATTCCTTTCAGTTTTTGGTTTAATTGTAGGTAAAGCTCTTGTCCCAGCTTGTTTAAAGTCTTCTTACGCCCTTGCATAATAAATATTTTTTGAGGTAGTTGTTCTTCAAAGGACTTCAGATGAGAACTGAGGGCCGGCTGGGATATCTTGAGCTTAAGAGCCGCCTCTATTATGTTTTTTGACTCGGCAAAGACTAAAAACGAATTGATCAGCTTTAGATCCGGTGTTTTCATTTATATCATATTACTGATATAAAATATAAAATCATATCTATTTTATTATAAGTGAGTATTTGTTATAAGCAGCGTTATACGAAGACTTAAAACAAATAACTTAGGAGAAATAAAATGAAAAAACTAATAATGATAGCAATGCTTGTAACTGCAACCTCAGCCTATGCTAAGCGCTCTGCCGACTATTTTCAGAAAATCAGCGGGATTGATGCGCTTCAAAATCAGCACATCAACCAGTATGATGACTCGATCAATCCTCCGCAGGCATTTGATATCACGCTTCCAAAAGGCTACTCACTTTCGGCGGCCGATGTGGATTCAGGCGGAGTGGCAGTTTGCAGCGTTACGAATTATGATCCCAGCACACAAAGACTCACCATCGAAGCTTTAAGCATCGAAACCGATGCCGGCACTTGCGTTGTTACTCTTACAATTTTCAGAGCGTCCAATAAAAGTGAAATTAAAGTTCAATACTCCATAGAACAGACCGGAACATAATATGAAAAAGACTCTTACCGATCGGTTCTGCAAATGGAAAAAGAATGAATTTCGGTGAAATTAGTAATTGTTTTCAAACAGCTCCATACAGAACTGCAAGCAGCCTAGTAGCAGTAACTATACGAAAATAAACGACTTTATTGAGAGTTTCGTTTTTTCTACAAATTTTAACTAGTATTGTTGTAGTTAATGTAAACCACTAGAATTATTAGATATTATACCATAAACTGATTTTTCTACAAAATATCATTAAAATATTGTAGAAATTTAAATTACAAGTTAATCT
>JAYTFA010000091.1:0-5808 GCA_043734765.1 Pseudobdellovibrio sp.
CTTCTTTTTCAAGAAAGGCATTTAAGCCTTTTTCTGCTTTTACCAATCCGGGAGCATCAATAAAAACTACCTGAGAATTCTCAGTGTTCTGAATACCCAGAATGCGGCGACGTGTAGTTTGCGGCTTGGACGTAACAATAGAAACTTTTTGATCAATTAAAAAATTCATCAATGTGCTTTTTCCTGCATTCGGCTGACCTATTAAACCTATAAAACCTGCTCTATACGACATTTGTTTTCCTTTTCACTATTCTTTTAGTATTTTCGTTAATTCATTTAAATAAAGTTCTGCTGCTTTTTGTTCAGCAATTTTCTTGCTTGCGCCGTCGGCTCTTGATTTTTCTGCTTCCTTTAACTTCAAAGAAACCAAAAACTGTGGTTTGTGCGAAGGTCCGGTTGTTAATACCACATCATATATTGGAGTGCCTAAACGATGTTTTTGCGTCAATTCCTGTAAACGCGATTTGTAATCCAAAGTATAAGAGGCGTTAATTTCCCCGTAAAAATCTTCTCTTGTGAATTGATCCAAGGTCCATTGGCGGCATATTTCGAGACCGACATCCTGATAAATCGCACCGATTATGGATTCAATGCATGAACCCTGAATCCGCGAATTGAGATGATTCCCCTGTTTAATTTCGCCAGGCCCGAACTGCATGTATTTTTCCAGTTCAAACTTTTTAGCGATTTCAGCCAGCTTATTCAGATTAACCAACGAAGCCCGCTTTTTCGAAAGTACCCCTTCTTGCTCTTCAGGAAATAGATTGAGTAATTTCTCCGCTATAATAAAGTTCAGGATAGAGTCCCCTAAAAATTCAAGCCTTTCATTATGCAGTTGATTCCTATTAGCCTCGACGGAAAAACTTTTGTGCGTTAATGCTTCGATAATCAATTCATCGTTTTGAAAGGTATAATTGAGGATTTTCTGAAATTGCATGAGTTTTTTCATCATGATTCGATCCTTCCGGCTGTTAACAGCACACCCGACTCGTTCGTAATTACGCTTTCGATTTTCACTGAGAGTTCAGTATTTTTATAACGACTATGCTCATCGGACGTTAAATTCAAATTAATATTCCAGAAGTCCCGGGATATTCCCTGCTTGGCCTCATGATGTTTATTTAACACCAAAACCTTTTTCAGAGATCCAACCTGCTTCAACGCTTCCGACTGCAGGCGGTGTAAACTCAACTCGCGTAATCGCTGTGCACGTTCTTTTCGTTTCATCATTAAAATCTGCGGCAATACGGCAGCGCGGGTTCCCTGACGTTCACTGTAAGGAAATACATGCAGGCACGTCCACGGCGTTTCGGCTAATACTTTATAAGTGTTTTCAAACTGCTCATCTGTTTCTGTAGGAAATCCGGCAATAACATCCATCCCCACAAAAGCATTTTTTACTTTCAAATTTATTTGTTCCAGACTGTTTCGAACATCCGTTTCCGTGTACTTACGTTTCATTTCATACAACACCGAAGTGTCTGCACTCTGAATACTCATATGAAAGTGAGAACAGAGTCTGTCGTTGGCATAAAGATCCAAAAGCCTTTCTGACAATTCAATAGGTTCAAGTGAAGAAAGTCTCAATCTCGGCATCTTTGTTCTGAGTAAAATCGCCTCAACCAAGTCTTCAATAGTTTTTGCTTTGTCGCCGATAACATCTTCATAATCTCCGATATGAACACCCGTTAAAACCACCTCTTTTATGCCGTTTGTTTCAAGTTCATTTATTTTCACAACCAATTGAGTAATTGATACCGAACGACTCTTGCCCCGAGCATAAGGAATAATACAAAATGAACAGAAACTGTTGCAGCCATCCTGGATTTTTAAATAACTTCGCGTGTGAGACAATTTTTCGCCGCCGCCGGCTTCAAGATCATCTTTTTTAAATATATTGGATTTAAAAACTTTTTGTTTAATTTCTTTTTTGAAGTACTGATCAATAATTTGCGGAAGCAAGCCTTTATGAGAGTTAGCAACAATAAGGTCTGCCCCGGCTAAGTTTTCAAATGAACCCGTATCAACCTGTGCAGCGCAACCTGTTACAACTACTGTTGCAAAAGGTTCTCTGGATTTAATTTTACGGATAAGTCTTACCGCTTGCTGAGTGGCCTCACCTGTAACCGCACAGGTATTTAAAACATGAATCGGTGTCTTTCTGTTTTGATTCTGATTTACTTTAAAGCCATTAGACTTCAGATTTTTCTGAATAAGTCCCGTGTCATAAGTATTAACCTTGCAGCCAAACGTATGGACAATAAATTCGTAATCTGTATTAATGGAAGTTAGTTCAGGGTGATCCATCCGCCCCCAATCAATTTTTGATTTTTATAAAGCACAGCGGCCTGTCCGGGAGCAACAGCTCTTTGCGGCTCGGTAAACAACAATTTAATTCCGCGTTCGGTTTTTGTAACCAGCGCTTTAGCAGCTTTATGCTGGTAGCGAATTTTAACATCATATTCAGAATCATATTTAATTTCGGAGAGCCATTGTGGCTCAATTACATCAACTTCATGTGAATAGAGTTCTTTTTCCTCGCCGACCCAAACCGTATTATCAAAGGCATCAATTTTAAGAACAAAGAGTTTTTCATGATAGGTCATTCCGAGCCCTTTGCTCTGGCCGATTGTGTAAAGATGTATGCCCTCATGATCGGACATCACTTCGCCTGAAGGAAATCTTTTAATTTTGCCTTTTTTCAGATTTAGAATATCACGACTGACATGTTCTTTAATAAATTGGTCGTAACCTCTGTTTCCAACGAAACAAATGCCGGTGGAGTCTTTCTTTTTTGCAACAACAAGCCCCTTGGCTTCTGCAATTTGCCGCACTTCCGGTTTTTTTAAGTGACCAATCGGAAACAATAGTTTTGCAACAATCTGTGGATCAATCGTAAATAAGAAATAGGTCTGATCTTTCCAGTCATCAGTGGATGTCTGAATATGGGCTTGCTTGTTTTCATCGTAAACAACCTGCGCATAATGTCCCGTCGCTAAGTAATCACAATCCAACTCGCGCATTTTTTTTACAAGATGGTCAAATTTAAGATAAGTATTGCAGTTAACACAAGGTAACGGAGTCTCTCCATTTAAATAAGCATTAATAAAAGGATCTATAACAGACGCTTTAAATTTAGCTTCGCAATTCAATACATAAAAGGGAATATTAATTTTATCCGCAACACTTCTTGCATCATCCACATCGATACTGGAACAGCAAGTTCCGTTTCCTTCTGTGATATCGCACTGACCATAATCCCAGACCTGCATCGTTGCCCCGATAACCTCATACCCCTGATCCACAAGAAGGGCTGCCGCTACTGAACTGTCAACACCGCCGCTCATGGCAACAAGAACGCGACCTTTTGAATTTCCATTTTCCGGCATAGTACTGTTAAATTGCATAATCTTTTTTCTTTTCCTGAAGATTTATTTCACGAAGTTTACCGACTGTTTCAGTCAGTACTTCTACAAAAAGTCTTATTTCGTTTTCTGTTGTTCCCCAGCCGAGACTGACCCGCAAGGAACTCTGCGCCTCTTCTCTCGTTAAACCCATCGCTAGCAACACCGGACTGGGTTCAGGGTTACCGCTGCTGCAGGCTGCTCCTGTGCTGACAGAGTAGCCCTTTAAATCCAAAGTCATCAATAATGTCTCACCATCGATGTTATCAATAATCAGGCTCGAGGTGTTTCCGATTCTCAAACTGGATTGGGAGGTGATACTAACCGAAGAAAGTTTTTGAATAATCAGCTCTTCCATTAAATTTCGCAGTCTTTGAATTTCCGGAATTTTCGATCCGGCTGATTTCAGTTCGTCCAGTACAATGTTAAGCGCTGCTATGCCTATTACATTTTCTGTTCCGCCGCGGCGGCCGCGTTCCTGTCCGCCGCCATGAATAAGTGGAACCCAAGGAGAATTTTTGCGGACATAACAAAAGCCGGTGCCTTTCAGCGAATAAAATTTGTGAGCTGAAAATGTTGCATAGTCCACATTCAGTGCTTTAAAATTTACTTCAATTTTTCCGAGCAGCTGAACACAATCTGAATGCATTAAAGCACCGCGCGAATGCGCCAGATCAGAAATTTCACGAATTGGAAATAATGTTCCGGTTTCATTATTGGCAAACATGACCGACACCAGGGCCGTTTTATCAGACAGTTTTTCTTTAATAAAATTAATATCTATTAAACCGTTTTTACCCACCGGAATCCAATGAATCACAGCACCTTGAGATTTCAGGTAAGCAGCGGTTTTTTGCACGCTTGGATGCTCCACCTGACTGATGATAAATTCATTTCGAGACGCTTTAAAAACTTCATAGACCGATCTCAAAACAAAACTATTGCCTTCGCTGGCGCCGGAATTAAAAATAATTTCTAAAGGCGAACATAATAATATCTCAGAAATTTTTTGTCGCGTTTCCCGCAAAATAGTTTTTGGTACACGACTGTCGTGATGAATTGATGATGGATTACCTGAAATTTCAATAAGCTCGGACCATCTCGACTTCAAAATTAATGAGTGAGGTGTTGTTGCGTTGTGATCTAAATAAACTCTGCTCTGAGGCACAGAATTTGAAAAATTTTGCATAGCGCCAAGTTGTACATTAAATTGAAAAAATTGAAAAGATCTAAGTAGTTAGCCTACACTTTGGCGGTGTTTTTGAGGTAGGGCTTTTGCCTTAAAGGGTTGTAAACAGGGCCTCTCATAGTCGGCACAGGCTTACTGACTTCATTTTCATCCTTTTGGGCCGAAAAATTAAACCGGCCAAATGATATAATACTCAGTAATATCAATATGTTAAAAACTCTTATCATAACAGCCCCCCTTCAACTCATAAATAAGACTCGACCACCTGGAAAAGTGGTTAATTTTTACATGGAGAATCCGCGAAATTGAGTTTAAGAAAGCTTTGTTCTTCGCCGATAAGCACATTAATGGACTATTTAAAAAAAAATTTAAAATGGGAAGATTTCTTTATACAAGAATCTGTAGAGCTCAGCGAAAAGATGGTGAGCTTTGATATGGAAGATCTCACCAAATCCAAAGTCCGCCTATCCCTGGAAAATAAGATTTTAGACTGGGAAAAATATGAAGCCTGGGTTATTGAAAATCTTGGCTGTTCGAGTTTAAAAAATGATATTGGGGAATCCGTTCTTAAAAACTTTGTCGCTAATTCACAGCAGGCTTATGATATTTATTCTAACCATGATTTCTGGAGCGAAGATTTGTTGCCGATTTTCATTTGGGAAAATCAGCTCATTGTTTTTGGAATTGAATTTAACGAAAGTTTGCTGAAGCTGGATAATCATGTTTTTATTTTAGCACCCCCCGAGGTTTTATCTTTCTTTGCAAAAAAGGTATTAAATAAAACTGAAAGTGTTGATGAACTTGAGGAAATGGAACGCACCTTCTCTAAGACAATGACAAACATCGAAGGCTTAGAAATGGAAGTTAAACCGCCGAGCATGGATTTCAAAACCCTTTCCATCGACACGGTCAGCAACTTCAAGCTGCATGTCGAAAAAAACACTCCTTCCGTAGAAAAAAATGAAGCAACGATCTGGGAATTTATAAATGAACGGCACGATGAATATATTTACGAAGTTAAAAAGCAATTCAGCGTTTATATGGTTCTGAAAATAGATTACGACATGACAAAAGTTTTTAAAATGGATCCTGACTTGCTTAAAGAAAATATTAATGCACAGTTATTTACCTACAGCTTAAAAGAAGAAAATCCTTTCAAACGTGTATTTGAGACCGGATTATCAGAGTCATTTAACGTATCACAGTTAGGCCTGG
>JAYTFA010000092.1:0-2665 GCA_043734765.1 Pseudobdellovibrio sp.
GCCTCATAAGTCGGATAAAGCATCAGTCGATTTCGGATAAACAGCGTTATTTCGAGGCTGTCCTCGAAACTCTTGATATGCTGGCTAACCCCCGATTGAGTCAAAAACAAATCTTGCGCCGCTAATGTCATGCTTTTGAGTCGGTAGACGGATTCGAAGATTTTGAGCTGGTTAATGTTTAAATTGTTTATAGCGGAATTAGCCATGTAATTGCTTCCTGAATTTGTTCTTTTTTGGCACCGAAGGCCCCATTTCGCAACCACTTTAACATAAGTTTATATAATGTATAATTATTATTTTAAATAATTTTTATTAATGTAAAAGTAGCTCTATAAATGATTTCATTAACCTAACAAGGACAAACAAATGAAAAATTTATTATTAACAACAATCTTCCTCATGACAATCGGCTCAACCACATATGCATCTCAGGAGGCTTTCGAGACCGGAGCGGATCAACTGATTGAAATCATCCGATGCCACCCCCTAGTATTGCACCCGGATATGGGAATGAAGCTGAGCGTCTCTACAGGCGGCATCGCAGGACTCACCCAGGTTGCAATTACCCGATTCGCTATGGGTCGCACTTTTACCAATACTTATGTTGTAAACGCGTTACCGAACCAACCGAATCAATTAGGTGAAGGCATTACTTATATAGGCGCTGATTTACGTTTATCCGTTAATTTCACAGCGACTCTGCCGAACGGTGGAAGCACTGGAGCCCTTAAAATGAAAGACCATCCTTCAGAAAAGCTATCTTGTTCGCTTGTTATGCAAAATCCACAGGTTAATTACACTTACTAATAATTATTTAAACAAAGGAAAATAAAATGAAAACAATACTCGTATCGATATTACTGGCTTCTAACCTGGCTTTTGCAACTGAATCACATGTAGTAGCACAAGTGGCCTCAGTAGATGCAAAAATTGCATCTGTTCAGTTGATGAGTTCGGGGCATTTAATCGTTAACAAACGCGATAAAACAACTCAAGTAATGAAATTATCCGAAGCCAATAAGTCGGACCTTCTTGAATCTGTACAAATGCTTTCTGAGGCTGAATTAGAAACAGAAGTTCACATTATGGTCTGCATGATGATGATAGCTCCCTATTCTATCCAGAATCTGAGTGTCTACGACCAGTCCACTCATAATTTAAAAATAGTTCTGTCCAAGAATTCATGCGCTTTGTCTTCTTACACTCACCCCAAAGAAGATTATCTTATGGAAACAGCGCGGACTCTAAAAGCTCAAATACTTGTACTCACTCAACAAATCGTAAAATAAAAAAAGTTGGCGGGGCAAATTCGAACTGGCTAATTGCCCCGTATTTTCAAAATATTTGCTCCTCAATTTAGAATCTGATATCCAGCCTTCCAATATGAAAAACTTAATCGCCATCTTTTTACTGATATTTTTATCTCTCGCCTACAGTTTTAAAAATTGGCTGTCCGGGCCCAATAATTTTCTCTACACAAAAGAACCCTACGGTAGTTGGAGCCGCGATGAATCTTTCAGACCCGATGCCACCGGTTACGACGTCAAAATAAATTCCGGCTGTGCCCAACAAATTTATGAGGAAATTGAAAAAACCGCACCGACTCAGTTGAGCCAGGCCTTACAGGATAAAAACAGCATTCTGAAAGATTTCAGCGATGTTGATTACAATACCTTGGATTTTAAAAGGTTCTTAAAAAGCAAAACCGTTGATGTGGAATTTCAGAGTCAGGGGCTGGGTTATGCCACGCGATTTAAATGGTTTAAAAATAATTATGTGACTTTTGATGACCCTTCGCTAAAAAGCGGTGTTCGCTTCAGTTTCAGCAACAAATGTATTTATGATAAAGACTGCTTGCTGGCAGATGCTATAGATTACCTGTTTATAAAAATCGGTATTAAATACTTTCTGAAGCCTGCACAAGCGGATTACCTTAAAGAGAACTGCGTAACAAATCAAAAAGTATTCTTCAACTTTAAAAATAAGTACAATTGGGGGCGGTCCGATACTTACTATAGAAATGGCGCGGGCATCTGGCTGAGTATCTGGTACAATTTGCTCGGCGTGGTCCTGTTGATCTTGACAGGTAGCCTTGTAGCCTTTTTAATTTATAGAAAGAAAAAGAAGGTAAAATAACGATGGATAAGAAAATAATTTCAACATTGAATGCGATCCTGGAAAATGAATTGGCCGGAGTTGTCCGCTACACGCACTATGCATTGATGGTTTTCGGACATAATCGTATCCCGATTGTAAAATGGCTGCGCGATCAAGCCACTGAATCACTCATGCATGCAAATCTGGCCGGCGAACACATTTCAACTCTGGACGAGCATCCTTCTTTAAAGATAAGTTCTCTCTTAGAAACTCATAAACATTCGGTCTCGGACATTTTAAAAGAAAGCCTTGCCCACGAACAGGCTCAGCTTAAAAACTACCATACGCTTTTAAAACTCGCGGAAGACAAAAAAATTATATTTTTAGAAGAGTATGCCCGCAACATGATCTGTGATGAAGAACAGCATATTTCAGAAGTTCAGAAAATGTTAAGAAAACCCGAATAATTTAGTAACTGATCCCTTAAACTTCACCTAGTCCGCCACACTCCATCCTCTAAAGGATTGATTTAACAAAAGAAATTTTAATTTTCGGATGGTACTTCTGA
>JAYTFA010000093.1:0-7255 GCA_043734765.1 Pseudobdellovibrio sp.
TGTACGGCCGGAGACAAATGCGATTGTAAATCCGGATGAGTGGCGCGTCCTGCAGACGTCGGCGGGGCTGTTGTAGTCTGGGTTGCAGCCGGTTTTGGCTCGGCAGCAGAGGCTGTTGGCTTTGCATCGGTATCAATCGTAGCAACAGTGGCCCCGATTTTTACAGTATCGCCGGCGTTGACCAAAGTGGAAAGCATGCCGTCTTTTTCTGCCACAACTTCAACAGAAGCTTTATCTGTTTCAAGCGACATAATGACATCATTCATTTTAACATATTCTCCGCTTTTTTTATTCCAGCTTCCGATAACAGCTTCCGTAATGGACTCTCCAACTGCAGGTACTTTTACATCTATTTTCATTTTTAAAATCCTTTTCTATAAAAATATTAAACTTTTAAAACTCAAGCTTTAAATACATCATTTATAATTTGTTGTTGTTCCGCTTTATGACGATAGATCGAACCCGTGGCCGGTGAAGCTCGGTCCGGTCTTCCGACGTAGTTCATATTTAACTTCAAATTCAACTGAGCTATCAGCTCTGCAAATTTAAAAGATACGAATTGGTACGAACCCATATTTTTCGGTTCTTCCTGTGTCCAGATCACTTTTTTTGCGTTGCTATACAGACTGAATGTTTCTTTGAGCTTATTTTCAGGAAACGGAGAAATCTGTTCTAAACGCACAAGAGCTGTTGTGAGATCGCGGGTTTTTTCACGCTCTTCCAGAAGTTCATAATAAAGTTTACCTGACACAAAAACTATTTTTTCAACTTTTTTGGCATCGGTGATAAACGGATCATTGAGCACTTCGTGGAACGAGCCAGTTGCAATTTCTTCTATTGAGTTTGTGGCGCGCGGATGTCGGAGTAAGGATTTGGGAGACATAACGATCAATGGTTTCCGGAAATCTCTTTTAACCTGTCTTCTTAAGGCATGAAAGATTTGCGAAGGAGTGGTCAGGTTGGCAACCTGAATATTGTTCTGAGCTGATAATTGCAAAAATCTTTCAAGTCGCGCCGAAGAATGCTCAGGCCCCTGGCCTTCATAACCATGCGGCAATAATAAAACCAATCCGCTCATTTGCTGCCACTTGGCTTCACCGGCAACTAAAAACTGATCGATTATAATCTGAGCTCCATTGGAAAAATCCCCGAACTGGGCTTCCCACATGGTTAAAAAACTCGGATCGGTAATCGAGTTGCCGTATTCAAAACCCATAACTGCATATTCAGATAAAATTGAATCATAGACGCAGAAATTAGTTGTTTCAGAGTTCAATTGCTTAAGCGGAAAAAGCGCTTCGCCTGTTTTCGTATCGTAAAAAGCCGCATGACGGTGGGTAAAGGTTCCGCGAACACAATCCTGACCGGTTAAGCGAACCGAAGTTCCTTCGTTAATTAAACTTCCGTAAGCCAGAAGTTCGGCCATACCCCAGTCCACCTGCTCAGTGCCGTTAGCCATTGCTTTTCGGGTTTCTACAAGCTTGGTCAGTTTGGGATGAAGATTAAAACCGGACGGGGTTTCGGCCGCCATCAGACCTATTTTTTTAAGCGTCGCCAAATCCACCGATGTTTTTGCGGCCGTTTCAATGTCGGCGGAGGTGGCTTTTTTCAAACCCTTCCACGCGCCTTCGAATTTAAAAGTTTTAACTTTTGGCGGTGAAGTTTTTGCTTCTTCGTAAATTTTCTGAAGATCATTCATTCTGTTGGTCATTAATGAATCGGCAAAAGCCTGATCGCAGGCTCCGGATTGCACTAATTGTTTTGCATAAAGCTCTCGTAGAGTCGGGTGCTTGCGGATAATATCATACATCACCGGCTGAGTATAAGCGGGCTCATCGCCTTCATTATGGCCGTAACGTCTGTAACAGATCATATTGATCACGATATCGCGTTTCCATTCCTGGCGATAGCGAATGGCAATATCCACGGCGCGGACACAAGATTCCACATCGTCGCCATTGCAATGAATAACCGGAATAGCCAGAACTTTAGCCACATCAGAAGCGTAGTGGGAAGATCTTCCGTTTTCAGGATTAGTTGTAAAGCCGACCTGATTATCAACAACAATGTGAATACTTCCGCCCACATTGTAGCCGCGGACATGGGCCATCTGAAAAACTTCCATTACAACACCCTGTCCGGCAAAAGCAGCGTCACCGTGAATTAAAATCGGGACAACGCGGCCTCGTTCTTTAGTGTCTTTTCTTTTTCGCTGAGAAGCGCGGGCCATCCCCAGAACAACCGGATTCACGGCTTCAAGATGAGAAGGGTTAAATGCCAGGTGTGTGTCCACATCGCCGGATTTTGTTTTTTTAATTTGTGAATAACCCAAGTGATATTTTACGTCGCCGTCAAAACCCTCGATAGGGGATTCAAGATCTGTGGGTCCGTTAAAGTCAGCAAACATCTGCGCAATACTTTTTTGCATATAGTTTGCCAGAACATTGATCCGGCCACGATGAGCCATTCCGATAACCAGTTCTTCCATATTAAGTGAAGCCCCTTGGGCTGTAATTCGCTCGAGCATCGGTAGCAGGGCATCTCCACCTTCGATGGAAAATCTTTTTGTACCCACGTAACGTGTGTGAATAAATTTTTCTAAGGATTCAGCTTCGGTCACGGAACGGAGGATTTCTTTTTTTTCTTCAGCGGTCAGTTTGAATCCGGTGGGGTTTTTTTCAAATTCTCGGATGAACCAGTTTCGAACTTCAGGCAGGGCCTCGGCGCACTGAACCGTTAATCGGCCGCAATAAACAGATTTTAAAAGGGTTATGATCTCACTGAGCGTTGCATTCGGCTTTCCAATGATAGCGCCGATCTGAAATTTTTTGGTGAGGTCTTTTTCTGAAAGATTGAATTTACCCAAGCTCAGTTGTTCGCTGGGTGCCACCGAGTTGGTTAAAGGATCGAGATCCGCCTCATAGTGGCCGTAATTTCTGTAGGCCGTAATTAAATTGTAAACTTCCAGTTCTTTTTCCGATAATCCAAAAACTCCGTCTTGGGCAAATTCCACGCCTTCGAAAAATCTTTTCCAGCCGATTTCAACTGAATCGGGTGAGGCTTTATATTGATTGTAAAGGGATTCTAAATATTCAAGATTCATGTGATTCATTGTGCTTTGACCTCAACTGTTTTTAGAATAATAATCTTCTCATAAAATCGGCGCGAGATAAAACAAAAAGAAAACAAACCGGGAGATTAGAAGTGTACACATTAGTTGTAATTCGCCATGGAGAATCTGTTTGGAACAAAGAAAATCGTTTCACGGGCTGGAAAGATGTCGGTTTATCTGATAAAGGTATTCTCGAAGCTCAAAAAGCGGGCAAAATCCTCAACGAAGTGTGCCTTTCATTCGATTTTGCCTACACCAGCCGACTGACACGCGCCATTAAAACTTTAAATATAATATTAGATGAAATGAACCTGCAGTGGATTCCGGTTTTAAAAGAATGGCAGTTGAACGAGCGTCATTACGGGAGCCTGCAAGGTCTCAATAAAACCGAAACCGCTGAAAAGCACAGCGAAGAGCAGGTTAAAATCTGGCGCCGCAGTTACGATATCCGCCCGCCATTAATGGAAAAAACAGACCCGGATCATCCTTCAAAAGATCCCCGTTACCGCGATGTGAACCCCAATGAACTTCCGAGCGGTGAGTCGCTGAAAGACACCGTGGCAAGATTTCTGCCGCTTTGGAATCAGAAAATATCAATGAACCTCAAGGCCGGAAAAAAAATTCTGATTGCGGCCCATGGTAATTCGATACGCGCCCTGGTGCTGCACTTAGAGGGATTGTCTCCCGCCGAAATCATGGAAGTTAATATTCCCACCGGCATCCCGCTGGTTTACAAGCTTGATGAAAACTTTAAAGTGTTAAGCAAAGAATTTCTGGGAAGTGCCGACGACGTAGCTGCGGCAATGGCCCACGTGGCCTCTCAAGGCAAGAAGAAATAACCATTGTATTAATACAAAAACCCTCCTAGCATTTTTTTATGAATTCACCATGGAGGGGAACATGATTTTAAAAAAGCTAATTTTAGTTGTCGCCTTATCAACAATATCATCAATGAGTTTTGCAAAAAATAAAATAAATACTCATAATGCTTTGCTGCAGTTGCAGTTTCCGAAAACAACAGAAGTAAAGGCCGGTGGTAATCCACTGCTTTATTACGGCGGACCAGTGATCAGTAATGTAAAAGTGTTCACTATTTTGTGGAACGACCGTGTCAGTACAGAGGTTAAAAACGGAATTACGGATTTTTACAGAGCCTATGTTGATAGTCAGCATATGGACTGGTTGAATGAATACGCTACAAATGTAAAAGCAGTTGATGGTCGTGCGGGAACGGCGCAAAAAATCGGCAGGGGTCAGGTTTTAGGCGAAAAATTGCTGACTCCCTCGGTAACGGCTAAAAAAATTACGGACGTGCAGATCCAGCAGGAAATAGAAAAAAGTATCGATGCGGGCTTATTGCCGAGACCTGATCAGAACACTCTTTACATGACCCATTTTTCTAAAGATATTCAGATTACGATTGAAGGTATGACCTCATGTTTTTCATTCGGCGGTTATCATAGCGCATTTAAATCCGTAAAATACGGCGATATTATTTACGGAGTGTTGCCTGAGTGTTCAATGTTCGGCAGCGGTGGATTTAATTCTATTACATTTGTATCCGCTCATGAACTTGTTGAGGCGGTAACGGATCCATTTCCAACTCCGGGAAGTTCTCCGGCTTATCCGCAAGCATGGAATGCTGTAGATGGTAATGAAATTGCGGATTTATGTACAAGCAGCACCACGTTTAAAACTCCAAAAGCAGATTATAATATTTCAATGGAGTGGAGTAATTCTAGAAATTCCTGCTACGACGGAAAATAGCGGATATGTCCGCGAGCCTCTTTAAAAATTTTAAATTAGTCGATTCAGCGTTCAAAAGCCATCAATCCAAAATGGCTTTTGTTGTTGAAAAGGGAATTATTAAATGGATAGGTCCGCAGAATAAAGTTCCTAAAAATTTTAAAATTTCTAAAACTAATGATTTAAAAAACAGGCTTGTATTTCCGTCTTTTATTGAATGCCATACGCACACGATTTTTGCGGGCTCAAGAGCCGAAGAATTTGAGTTGCGGAACCAGGGCGTGAGTTATTCGGAAATTGCAAAGCGGGGCGGCGGAATTTTATCAACAATGAAGGCCACGCGAAAAGCTTCGGTACCGGACTTACTGATTTCAACTCAAAATCGCGTTAACGCTTTTTTAAATCAAGGGGTTTCCACCTTGGAAATAAAATCCGGTTATGCTCTTGATTTGAAAAACGAAGTGAAGACGCTGGAAATTTTAAAAAAAATCAAAGGTCCCAGAATCATCAGCACCTTTTTAGGGGCGCATGCAAAACCTCCTGAATTTGAGACCCATTCCGATTATCTTCAATATCTGGCTGAAAAAGTTTTGCCCGTGATAAAAAAGAAAAATCTTTCAAAGCGGGTTGATATATTTATTGAAAATAATTTTTTTGAAAAGACTGAATCCCGGGTTTATCTGGAGCGGGCCAGGGCTATGGGATTTGATATCACGATTCACGCAAATCAATTGTCGCTATCAGCAGGGGCGGAACTGGCTCTGTATCTCAAGGCGCATTCAGCTGATCATGTTATTAATTTGGATGATTCTCTGATTAACTCATTTGCCGGATCAAAAACGGTGGCGGTATTGCTGCCTCTCGCTGATCTTTATATGAAATGCGCCTATCCGCCGGCGCGAAAGTTGATTGATGCGGGTGCCTGTGTTGCGCTCTCTACTGATTTTAATCCCGGAAGTTGTCCTTCGCAGGATTTATCACTGGTGGGGTTACTGGCCCGTTTAGAGATGAAGATGACTTTGCCTGAAGTCTTTAAGGCCTACACTTTCGGTGCTGCACGAGCTTTAGGAATTGAGTCAGAAGAGGGGACGCTGGAAATCGGCAAACATGCAAATTTTATTTGCACCGATGCGGATCTCACGGATTTTTTCTATTCGGCCGGACACATGCCCTTGCATTCACTTTTCATTCGAGGAATCGAAGTTTATTAAGCTTAAAAATTTCTTGAAATATCGCTAAGCGTTATAAATTTTAAGATTCTTAAATTTTACTTGTGAAGTGGGCCATTATCTTTCTAGTGTTAGAACTATAAGGATGTGAATAAATTATGGCAGCAACCTATTCATCATTTATGACAACACGATTTTACAGCCCGGTTTTTAACACAGCTCTTTTTGATGGGCCTGTAAGAATTTATTTTTCTCAGAGTTATGAGTCTTCCGCTTTAAAAGTTTACCATTTGCTACAAACTCAGTATCGCGAGCAATGGGCTCAGTTAAAGGAATGTTCTTCAAAATCTAAAGAGCATGTTTTTTTAATGATGTACCCTGAAAAAAAAGATCTTGAGATGGTTTTTTCGGAAAATGCCAAACTGATTCACTTTCAGGAATGGGAAGAAGGCTTGGCAATAGGATTCTGTCAGCCTCAGGATGATCTCGAATTAACGCATCAACTTGACACTATTTCCAGTTCCATAGCGGCATGGATTGAAAAAATAAAAAACCATGAAGTTTCTTTATAATAATAAAGGTCAGATATTAGTCGAATATCTTTTATTAATGGTTATAGCCATCGGCTGCGCGACTTTACTCACAAAAAAATTAATTAATCGCAGTGATACAAATCCCGGTATGATTATCAAGGCGTGGAACGGTATTTTACAGAATATCAGTAATGATCTTCCGGATTGCGAAGGTCAAAACAACTACTCCGCACCCAATTGTAATAAATAGTAACTGATCCCTTAAACTTCACCTAAATCCAGCGAAATCCCAGTCCTTAACTGCGGATTTCGGACAAAAACAAATTGAAATCACATTTATCCGCTTTCCCCGTCGGATCACAGCTTGCTATCTAAAACCCTACATGAGCTATTCACCAAAAAAATGTCCAAATCCACAAAACAATTGCCTTAAGAATAATCGAGGGTAACTCTCTGCGCTCGATCAGTCGGACGGAAGGCTTAACCTACAACAACACTTATATTACGAGTGATGATTTGTTGATTGAGATTTTATTAGCATGGGAGCAATGGACTGGTCCGGCCAAGGGTTTTTATACAGCAATCGGCATTAGCGCCAAAGGAATTTCGTCAATTATCGGAAAAGCTAAAAAGCTCCGCCGCGAGGGGTTCCCGATAGATGGTTTCAAGAAAGTTTCTAAGTATCGTTGTTCATG
>JAYTFA010000094.1:0-10032 GCA_043734765.1 Pseudobdellovibrio sp.
TCACCTGCGGGCGCAATAAGTGAGGGCCAAGTTTTAGCTCAAAGTGCAGGTTACGTTTACTACTTGAAAGATCACTTGAACACCATACATGAAATTGTAAATGCCGGTGGTGATATTGTTCAAAAAATGGATTATTCGGCGTTTGGGGTGTTGAGGTCTGTCAAAGATAGCTCAGGCATTGAGGTTGGTTTTGCAAATGCGCCAGTGCGCACTTCGTTTACTTATACGGGCAGGGAGTTTGAGCCGGAGCTTGGGATGTATTATTACCGGGCGAGGTATTATGATCCGGGGACGGGAAGGTTTTTGCAGCAGGATCCGGACCCGGGGAAATTATCGACTCCGAATACTTTCTTGAGCAAATATATTTATACTGGAAACAATCCGGTGATGTATCGTGATTCGAGCGGGAAGATATTTGGCTTTGACGACGCCGCTTTCTTAATTTATGCCGCGATAACTGCTGTTGTGACGACAGGTATTCAATATTTTTCTGGACAAATAAAAGAGAAAGACATTTTAGGGAATTTATTTAGGAATTTTTTAACAATTGCAGTCCTTGGATATGTCGGTGACTTGTTTTTTGGATTTTCAAATATTTCAAATTTTGCAAGGCTTAGTGATTTGGCCCTCTATCAAACGGCAGTCAGTAATTCATTAAGAGCAGGAATAGTGAGCGGAGGCCTCCAAATAGTTGGAAATGCTCTGGGTGGCCAAGACTTATATGGGCCAATTGCAGTAATTGGGTTTTTATTTTACCCAGATTTTAGCAAAGATATAATCGGCCAAATTTTTGACGTACCAAAGAGATTAGGAGGGTATTAGAGTGAAGAAGATATTTTTTTTAATATTAATTTGTTTTCTTGAAGGGTGTGTTTCTTTGTCTGAGTTACCACAGAGTTTAGATGGCACTGCAGGTGAATATAAAAAGATTGATGATTCAAAAATTGCAATAATATTGTTAACTAAAGATCAAGAAGTATGTGTAAAAATGGAGCAGGTAGAGTATTTGAAAAATGTGATATCAAAATATTATAATATTGAAGAAAATCAAAAAATTAAAGTCAAAATTAGAGAAGTCAGTACCAACAACGAAACGCTTCGAGTGCTAAATCTTGCTGCGACTTCATTAACATTCTCTATAATACCGTTATATGATTCAGCTATGTATGAAATAGAAGTTGAAATAATAAGTGATAAATCTCAAAAAACAATTAAAAGCTGGTTTACAGAAGCAGGTCTTATTAGTATTTTGGCGATTCCATTTGTTCTCAAGAGAAATTATTATGGTGTAACAAAGCTTAAAATTGAGCAATTACTTTATAAGATGTCGACTGCAGCAGGTGAAGTATTTCCTACGGATTCAAAAAGTGAATTTAAGAGTAGTCCTCTTTGCACAAATAGTATTCATGATTTTTTTAATTGGCAAAAGTGGGAATAATGGAGGAGCTGTTTGATGCCAACGGAAACATCATTTATAAGTCATCCAAAGTAAACGGCATCAGAAAAAAGGCTTGAAGCAAATCAAGCCGTAATAGTTTAAGCTGCTTTTCTTTTTTTCGCTGGTTTGGGTTTAACTTCGATTTGAAGACCTAATCCTTGCATAACTTGGCTGACAAGCCCAAAGCTAGGATTTCCTTTTTGATCAAATACTTTGTACAAAGTTCTGCGATTGATCCCAGTGTGTTCAGCTAGTTTAGAGAGTCCATGCGCCTTGGCTACATCGCCAAGAGCAATGGGTAAAAAACTGATGTCATTATCGACAATAGAAGACATAATGTAATTCGAAGCAAAAACAGGGTCTTTAAGCTTGATCATTAAATCATCTTCAAAACGTAATCCTTTAACTGCTTTCATATATCATTCTCCTTTTTCCAGTGGTTCCAATAATCTTTGGCCGTTTCAATATCTGTCTGTTGAGTTCGTTTAGTGCCGCCTACTAAAAGCACAATCAACTTATCTTTATGCAGGCCGAAGTAAATTCTATAACCTTGGCCAAAATCAATTTTAAACTCGCTTACGCCACCACCAACTGACCGAGTATGACCAAAATTACCCATCCCTGCCTGACGTATTCTTTTGTACAGAATAGCTTGAGTCATCGAATCTTTAATACTTTCAAGCCACTTGCGCACAGGTTGCTTTCCGTGTGCTGCCGTATAGTAAAGAATATCTCGCGGCTTAACATCCATTTTAAGATTGTGCCTTATAGGGCACAAACAGTCAAGAGCTTAATTTTAAGGGCTAAAATCAATTTAAGCAGCACTCAACAAAAAGACGCGTATTGATTGTTCAGTTCAGCCTTTTATTACTCGCATATCAGTTGAGGCAAGCCAGAAACCAGCACTTATAGTGTTTGGGTATTTGTGTATTTAAAAGCTGAAAGGCTCAAAAAATTTTTAAAAAATTAAGCTATTTTGAAGGCCACGCCCGGCATAAGTTTTTCAACATATTCAAGCAGCTTGTCGGTTGATACTTTATCAACTCGGTGGTTCACGATTTCACTAACTCGTGACGGATCAATTTCGAGCTTTTCAGATAATTGAACCTGAGTCAGATCTTTTGCGGCCATGTATTTTACAATTTTTTGACAAAGCTCCCATCTGAATTTTTCAGAAGAGCTTGCATTATTAGATAAAATAACAGTGCCCGGAGCATTTTTTAGTTTTTCATCCATTAGTCTTAATTTCTCTTTACTTGGATACTTCACTTAATCTCCCTTCTGTAGGCATTTACTATGCCCACGTAAAACTCGTCTTTTTGTAAGAGCCAGATCAATTTATATGGTTTTAAACCGTATTCTAAATAATCTGATACAAAATACTGAAAAACCTTCATCGTCAACACTAGCCGGAATAAATGTCCGGCCATTTAAAAGCTTAACCAGCTCTAATATAAGAGTATCGCTTACAGACCCTGCGTGTTTTTCTTCATAGTGAGGATCAATGATCACCTTGGTTATTTGTTTTTCATTGATTGTTAGTTCCACCGCATATTCACGTCGAGCCATTTAGTTATACTAGCAAAACTTGCAATATATTGCAAGTTTTTTTCAAGGCCATGACTCAATACGCGAGCAAATCTGGCACGCTCAAAATTCTTGTAGTAAATGCCAACTAGGTGAGTTTACCCCTGAATTTCAGCCACATCGTACTTGAAACCTCCTGAGTCGGTTAATTCATCACTCACGGATTCTGGGCTGCACTAGGAAAACTATAAAAAACTGACCAATTTATACTTATTGACGGATTACGAAACTCGACGATAATTTTACTCAAATCATCTATAATATACTTAGACCTCATTTTTTTGAAATAAGTAACGTATAAGTACATTTTTGTTACTTATTTTATTGTAAGTATCATCTTTAATAGTTATCCTAATCTAAGTAACAAAACACAGCATATTTGTTATTAGAGGATAAATGAATAAGGCTAAACGTATAGGACAATTTCAAAAATGTTCCGCTGTCGGTGGCGAGCATTACAGTGCTTACGTGCCACAGAAATTACCCCCAAATCCACCCCTTGATATTTATGAATTGCTTCCATTGCTTGATAAAGCAAGCACAGCCATTGGTCGACTTGATGGAATGAGTATGGTTTTGCCTGACTCTTCTTTGTTTCTCTATATGTATGTGCGTAAGGAGGCTGTGCTATCTTCGCAGATTGAAGGCATTCAATCATCTCTGTCAGATTTATTATTATTTGAAACCCAAGAGGCACCAGGTGCTCCTTTAGATGATGTAACAGAAGTGTCTTGCTATGTTTCGGCAATGAACTATGGACTTGCACGATTAAAAGAATTTCCGATGTCACTTCGCCTTATCAAAGAGATACACGAAAAGCTAATGACCAACGCTAGGGGTGGAAACAAACAGCCTGGCCAGTTTCGTACTTCGCAAAATTGGATTGGTGGATCGAGACCCGGTAATGCTAACTTTGTGCCGCCTCCGCCTGAGTTACTAATGGAAAGCCTGGGTGATTTAGAAAATTTTTTAAATGATGAAACTATTAAATTACCAGTTTTGATTAAAGCAGCGCTTGCCCATGTTCAGTTTGAAACGATACATCCATTTTTGGATGGTAATGGGCGGCTTGGTAGATTGCTGATTACTTTTATTTTATGTAGTGAGGGGGTACTTAAAGAGCCACTTCTCTATTTGAGTTTATACTTAAAAGCAAATCGACAACAGTATTATGATCATCTTCAGCTTGTGCGCGAAACTGGTGATTGGGAAGCATGGATTAAATTTTTTCTAACAGGCGTTATTGAAACTGCGAATCAAGCCATAGAAACTGCGCAGGAAATTATTAAGCTATTCAATAATGACAGACTGATTGTTGAAAAGTCTGGAAAATCAACAGCAACTATTTTAACTTTACATTCTTATTTACAGCGAAACCCAATATCAAACACAACAAAAATGAAAAAGACATGTGGATTAGTTTTGCCATCGATAATTCGCGCTTTAAAAGCGTTAGAGGCTCTTGGTATTGTAAAAGAGATCACTGGTAAAGAGCGACATAAAATTTTTGTATATAGCAAATATCTTGAGATTTTAAACAAGGGTACCGAGCCACTAAAATACTGAATTATTACTCAGACTTAACCCAAAAAAAAACCCACGTTCTCACGTGGGTTTTATAAAATTAATTTACGAAACTAAAACTATGGATTAAAACCCTGATTGTTACTCGGAAGCGGCAAATTCGGAGTTTCGTCTTCCTGATTTGATCCCGGTAAAACGGTTGCTTTTTCAGCAACAACTTTAGAAGTAGAATCTGAATTCAAACGGGCAGCAGAAGCTACGCGGTTTTCTAGGTTTTGTTTAAGATCGTCAGTTGAAACTCTGTCGATATTTACATTAACAGTGGCCTGTTTAGTCATGTAGTCGATCGGGAAGGCGCCTAATTTAGCTAAATAGCTAGAAATGCTGCCGTTACCGTTTTGGATGATTTCTCTTAAAGTGAAAAGTGGAGCATACTGAGAAGCTTTTTTCTCTGATTCAAAAATAATTTGAGTTAGAGTTGCTGCAGTAATATCGTTTTTAGACTTGTTATCGATAACCATAACTTCTTCATTTGATCTGATCATCTTAGCGATATCATCCAAAGTTACATAACAGCTTTGTTGAGTGTCATATAGCTTACGGTTTTGATAACGTTTAATTATTTTAACTTTTGCGTTCTGTTTAGAGCTTAAACTTTCCATTTGGTTCATCACGATGACCTCCCCTTATGTTGGCATTATCACTTAAGTTTTAGCTTAAAACTGAAGCTATTTGCCTATTGATTTCTCGCGCAAGTTAGCTCTGCCGCCACCCCTTGTCAAGGGAGTCACAAGGTAATTATTAGTGATTTCTCCAGTCAAGTTGAATAAATCAGGTCCGCACGGAGTTAAATCAAACCAAATAGCTATATTAAATGGTGATAGAATCAGCAAACAACAGTATTTTCGATAACTTATGGCTGGTCTAACGAGCTGGAGTTATATTTCAAAGTAGAAAATTAATAATACTCTATTTAAGTCCAGTTATTCACATTGTGATCATTAAATAGTCAAAATTGGACTGATTGAATCCTGTTGTTCTGCCGAAGAGCTAACAAAGGAAGCTCTCATGACAAGATTCAAAACTTTTCTTTTCAAGATCACTTTATCAATGTCTCTTTTTGGCTGCGCAACTTCCAGCGATCAGTTTTTTGATTCTGCAATGAATGATAAAAACAGAGCTCCCGCATCGATCGGCGTTCCTGATTCATTTGATCAGGGTGTTACAACGATAGATCCGATGCATAATCAGGCAGAAGCCGATACTTTATTTTTGAAATCAGAAATGGAATCCAGCGCCGGCCGAAATGCCGAAGCAATAGAATTACTCAAAAGTGCATTAATTTACGATCCCGAAGCGGCCACTTTGATGCAAAGACTTGCAGTTGAGTATTACAAAAATGGAAAAATAACAGATGCTATGTACTGGGCGGAAAAAGCAAAAGCTGTGTCGCCGGACCGTCGGGATTTAAATTTACTGGTTGCCGGCCTTTACACATCAACAAAAAATTATACAAAAGCAGAAGAATTATACAAACGTCTGATTGCCAAAGACGACGAAGACTCTGAGTCGATGCTTTATCTTGGAGCTGTGTACACCGAACAAAAAAATTATACAAAAGCGATAGGCGTCTTCAAAAACTTAACTCAAGAGTCCGGCTATCCTTCGAGATATTTAGCGCATTACTATCTTGCAAGAGTTTACATGGAACAAAACAAATCCAATACCCAAAAAGTAAAAGCCGAATTGAAAAAGTCCATGTCGCTGAAGCGCGATTTTTTTGAAGCCGCGAACATGCTCGGGCACATCATTGAAAAAGAAGAGGGTGTTACAAAAGCCTATTCTTTTTATGCTGAATATCAGCGTAAGCAAGGACCTAACTTAAAACTTGCAGAAATGTTATCACAGTATTACATCACCAAAAACGAATTTGATAAGGCCTACGAACAGTTGGAAATACTGGACGAAGCCAATGAAGATATGCTTCAGGTTAAGTTGAAAATGGCCCTCATTCTGATTGAAAAAAAGTTTTACGACAAAGCCGTTGTGAAATTACAGGAAATATTGGAAACCACACCCGAGTCCGATAAGGTCCGGTTCTATCTGGCCGCGGTCCTGGAAGAAAAAAGAGATTTTAAAAATGCCTTTGAGCAATATGTCAGGATTGAAAAAGCAAGCAGCTATTTTGAAGAATCAAGATTGCACGCGGCCTTTCTTTCTAAATTAATGGGAAATACCGACAAAGCTTTGTCCGTGCTGAAAGAGTCTATAGACAAAAAAGTTGAGAATCCACAGAGCTATTTTTTAATGTCTCAGCTATTTGAAGACAAAAAAGATCTCAACAAAGCGATGGATACGCTGAAGACGGCGAGTGATAAGTTTCCGAAAAACTCTCAGGTGTACTTTTACCTGGGATCTTTGCAGGATAAAATGAATCTCAAAGACGACATGGTTCTCAGTATGAAAAAAGTTATTGAAATTGATCCGGAGCACGCGCAGGCTCTGAATTATCTGGCCTATACGTGGGCTGAAAAGGGAAATGATCTTGAATTGGCAGAGAGCTATGCGCGCAAGGCCGTCGCAAAAGAAAAAGAAGATGTTTTTATATTGGATACTCTGGGCTGGGTTTTATATAAAAAAGGGAAATTCATTGAGGCGGCGGAAATTCTGGAAAAAGCGCATGCAATGCAACCTCAGGTAAGTATTATTTCAGAACATTTAGGCGACGTGTATTTTAATATGAAACTTCACAGCAAAGCCCGTGTTTTATTTATAAAAGCGGTTGAGGCCGAAGCGGACTTAGATCGTAAGAAAGAAATAAAATCAAAACTCACTGTAACTGAAGATACGATCAAAAACTCGAGAGTGCCTTCTTCAGTAGAGTCCGATTCACGTACAAGTGAGTCGCCGTAACTGCAAAAACCAACTTCCAATCAGCCGTTAACCATGGAACAAATGAAAATGCAAATAACAGTAATGTGATTTTTAAGAAATCATGTTTTCTGTTTTTTATATTATTAAATGCGTCCTGTAATGTCGCGAGAATCTCATAATTATTCTGTTTTAGAAACCAATAAGAAAATACAATCTGTAAACTCAGCAGAAAACTTAAAGCCATCGTTACAACAAAAGCCGTAATAAAGAAAAAAAGCTGTCCCTCGCCGAAGTAAATCGTAACAAATGAGTGAATTCCGCCCCAAAATAATAATAGCGGAATCGAAACTAAAAATAATTTCAATGCAGCAAGCTGCGATCTTCGGGTGAGCTCGAGGCCGTGAATTAAAAGTGACAATTGCATCAATACACCCACGGCCAGTAAAGCGCCGCCGGGTGTATGTGAGTAAATCAATACAGCAGAAGCCAAAATAAAGAGGAGTAAGTGACGTAATTTTAATTGCATTTAAGACCTATCCTATCTTTAAATAGGAACGTGAACAAAGAAAAACGGTTTTTTATTCATTTTATTTCACTCTTCAGTTTGTTTTATTTCGGTTGCGCTTCCCGTTCAGTCCTGCCGACAGACGAAAACGAACCGTTTTTAATTCAGACAAAAGCAAAAATAAAGAATGATAATGAATCCAACACTGTAAAAATTGAAATTGCCTTATTGCCAAAAAAAGCAATTCGGCTGGAGATAACAGCCTCTCTGGGAATTTCGGTTGCAACTGTGCTGTTAACGCCGAATGAAATCAGATATGCTTTGCATTCAACCAAGCAGTTCGGAGTTGGACCGTTTAATGAAAAAACGCTCTACCCGATATTCAAAAAAAATATTGATCCGCGCATCCTTTGGCGAATTATCAACAATCAATCCATGAGCGGCTTAAATCTTAAGTGTACGAACGACAGTGATCTTAAGCCTGTTTTATGTGAATCTTCGGATGGAACCAAGATAAAATGGACTTATGAGGCCCCTCCGATGAAAAGAATCGACCTGATAAGCAATAGGTTTGAAATGAATTGGCTTTTCCGCGACCAAAGTCTGCTTACAACATCTCAAACCGAGACTTTCGTCTTGCTAAAACCTGAGAATTACCAAGTAATAAATATAAAATAATAGAAGTCGCTAACCGAAAAAACTCGGTGCATAATCATAGTTAACTAAGATCCACCCGATTCTCATGTTTGAGCAATTCAAACGTGAAAGGAGTCTCGATGTCATCATCAGTTAACTTCAGAACCCTGGTCGAAAAATGGCAAAGTCAAAATCCGTCGTTAGCGGCTCATTGGAGCGGAACTTTCCATGAGTATTTGGACTTGATTAAGTCCGATCCAAAAATCACTCGGAATGCTTACCAGAGAATGTATGACATGATTGTGGAGTCAGGAACTGAAGAATATATAGATTTCAAAAAACATGTCGTTAGATACAAATTTTTTGATGATCTTGAGAACAACGGAAAAGATGCAGTTTTCGGGCTTGATGTTCAATTGATGAAACTGGTTAATGTACTCAAGGCAGCAGCGCTGGGTTACGGTACCGAAAAACGAGTTATTTTACTTCACGGTCCTGTGGGTTCGGCCAAGTCCACAATTTGTCGAAGACTTAAAAAAGGTTTGGAATCCTATTCGCGTTCTGAAAAAGGCGCACTTTTTACTTTTGAATGGTTTGATGAGTCCGGCAAGCTCGATGGCTTGTTCGGTAAAGACGTCAGGGTGTTTCCGTCACCGATGAATGAAGAGCCCTTGCTTTTAATTCCCGAAGAAATGCGTGCCTCAATGGCTGATGAAATCAATCGCGGGCAAGACGGTCACTTTCGAATGAAAATTGTCGGTGAGCTTTGTCCTCCCTCACGCTTTATTTTTAAATCTCTGATGGAAAAGTATGGCGGCGACCTGATGAAAGTTCTCACTCATGTCCGTGTAAAACGATTCTTCATTTCAGAAGCCGACCGTGTAGGAATCGGAACTTTTCAGCCGAAAGACGAAAAAAATCAGGATTCTACCGAGCTTACCGGAGATATCAATTACCGGAAAATTGCAGAGTATGGATCGGATTCGGATCCGCGTGCGTTTAACTTTGACGGCGAATTCAACGTTGCAAACCGAGGAATGATTGAGTTCGTCGAAGTCCTCAAGCTGGATGTGGCGTTCTTATACGATCTGCTGGGAGCTTCTCAGGAGCATCGTGTGAA
This sequence comes from Pseudobdellovibrio sp., assembly GCA_043734765.1. Taxonomy (GTDB): domain Bacteria; phylum Bdellovibrionota; class Bdellovibrionia; order Bdellovibrionales; family Bdellovibrionaceae; genus Pseudobdellovibrio. The sequence continues at coordinate 9,685 of JAYTFA010000094.1, forward strand.
GCCCAAGAAGTTTGCGCAAACCCACATTGATGAAGTCATTATCGGACACACCAATGAGCCTGAGTACCGGAAGTTACAGGACAATGAGTTTATGGAAGCTTTGCGGGATCGGACTGTTAAAATTGATATTCCTTATATAACCCGATTAAAAGAAGAAACAAATATTTATAAAAAAGATTTCAATTCCCAGAAGTTGCGGGGAATTTCAATTGCGCCTCATACGATTGAAATTGCGGGAATGTGGGCGATACTCACACGGCTTGAAAAACCTAAAAAAGCAAACCTAACCCGCTTACAAAAACTAAAACTCTACAACGGAAAAACCTTACCTAATTTTACGGAAGATAA
>JAYTFA010000095.1:0-2949 GCA_043734765.1 Pseudobdellovibrio sp.
GCTAAAACAGGAATTGAAATCGAGCGAATCCCCCGAATCGAAAATATCAGCAAATGCCTCGAAAAGTTCGGATGGATTGCAAAGCCGGTCAGTGGTTTCATTCCACCCGCTGCATTTATGGAGCTGCAATCACTTAATATACTTCCGATAGCTTCGGATATGAGATCTATAAATCATTTGCTTTACACTCCGGCTCCCGACATCGTTCATGAGGCGGCAGGGCACGCCCCTATAATAGTTAATGCGGAGTATGCCGAGTACCTCAGGCAATATGCGCAGGTCGCAAAAAAAGCCATCATCAGCAAAGAAGATTTGGAACTTTACAAAGCAATACGTGAATTATCGGACATCAAGGAAAACCCTGATTCAACAGGCCGGGAAGTCAAAGCAGCAGAAGATAACTTAATTAAAATTTCTAAATCCATCTCATTTGTGTCAGAAGCATCAGAGTTGTCCCGTATGAATTGGTGGACTGCCGAGTATGGCCTGGTAGGCGACTTAAATTCCCCTAAAATTTTCGGAGCCGGCCTGCTCTCTTCAGTAAGCGAATCTCGTTGGTGCCTATCAGATAAAGTAAAACGAATCCCACTCTCAATTGATTGCATCAAACAGAGCTATGATATCACCGAACCACAGCCTCAACTTTATGTGGCAAAAGATTTTCATCATTTGTCGCAGGTTTTAGAAGAGCTGTCCGAAACAATGTCTTATAGAATAGGTGGCGTTAATGCACTGGAGCGCGCACTCAAAGCCGCCAGTATAAACACAGTTGAACTTGAAAATAAATTACAGATTTCCGGTATTTTAAAAAAATATTTTGTAGATAAGAACTCTTCTCCGGTTTATTTGCAATTTGAAGGGCCAACCCAGCTGGCCTATGAAAATCAAGAGATTCCGGGACATGGAACTCAATATCACGTGCATGGTTATGGTTCCCCGATCGGTGAAATAGTTGATTTCGATATCACAAAAATACAAGTGGGGACACCAACAGTTTTAATTTATGAATCCGGAGTACGTGTATCCGGAAAGTTAAGTAAAATTTTAGGACTCCCCGGTGAGGCCTCAGGTACTGCTTGTATTTTATCTTTTGAAAATGCCACATGCGAATATAAAGAAGAAAAGCTTTTTTTACCTGAATGGGGAACTTACGATATAGTCATCGGACAATCCGTAAAATCCGTGTTCGGCGGACCTGCCGATCGATTTGCATTCGGCGAAATGGATGATTTCGTTGCGGCAAAGGTCGCGATAAAAAATCACACACCTGAACAAAAAAAATTATTTTCTTATTATCAGGAAGTTCGCGATTTAAGAGAGGGCAACAATGCAAGTTTAAATGATATCCATGGTTTATTTAATAAACTCACGGATAATGTCCCGAATGAATGGCTGTTATTTGTCGAGCTGGTTGAACTTTCAGCAAAGTTAAATTTAGATTATCAACTTATTGAAAAACATCTCTTAACATTAGAACAAAAATCTTTAATCACCGATGGACTCAAACTGGCCTATGCCGAATTCTAACCAATACAATATTGATTTAAGAGTGGTCCTTGTGAGATCGCTGTATGAAAGAAATGTCGGAGCCACGTCCAGAGCCATGGCCAATATGGGAGTTTCCAACCTCATTTTGATAGCTCCGCAATGTGAATTGACCATCGAAGCACAAAAAGCCGCGGCTACCGGACAATTTGCGTTGCAAAACAGAACTGTTTATACCAATTGGTCCGAGTTTTATGAAAAAGAACCGCGTGGAATTCAAATCGCAACCACGGCTCGAGATGGCCGCGGAAGGCAGGCGGAAGATCTACAGGGCACTCTGGTTAATATTAAAAATACTCATCCTAAATTCATTAAAGCGAATGAGTATCCGATCGTTATTCATCTGCTATTCGGGCCGGAAGACTGGGGGCTCAGTGCCGAAGACATTCAGTATGCCAATCATTGCTGTTCTATTCCTACGTTCGGCGACAACACCAGTTTAAATCTGGCGCAAGCCACTCTGCTGGCCCTCTTTACTTTCCGCAATGTTTTCGGTGGAACCAAAGCTAAACTGGAAGGCCACCAGCAGCCTCGCGCCCAACAAAAAAAACCCATGGTCTTTCCCGATGAAACGTTAAAACAATGGCTGTCTGAAATGAACATTAATTTAAGCAAGCGCAAAATGAATATTTATACGGTATTAAGACGAATGCTTCTGCAAAATGCGCCGTCGGAAAAAGAGTTCAGAATTTTAGAAATTGTTTTACAGCAAAGTATCCGCAAGATGAAAGATGTGAAATCAAAAAATTAAGTGATCAGATCCTGTAATTCATGTAATTTTTTTATTTTTTTATCCAACACAAATACTTCTTCAGAAATTTTTTCACCTTCGTGGCTCAAAAAATCAATTTCTTTTGTCAGTCCAAGAGTATCAGAGCCAACAAGCTCTAAATTCTCAATTACATTATTAACTTGTTCAATTTTGATTTTGATCTTTTCAATGGATTGATTCATCTTTTTTCTTTTCGAGCTAAGGTCTTTTTTGATAACTTTAATCTGATCAATTGATAAGGCCGCAGACTTCATCTGATCAATGATCTGTGTTGATTCAACACTCTCTTCAAGGAAACTGTGTAGTAGTAAAGACCATTCGCCGCGAAGACCGTTCGGGGTATTAATTCCATCGTTCATAAGTGACACCAGTATATCATGGCTTTTTGAAAATTCTCAGACCTGGACCGGTCCGTTTTTTCGCGGTGCCGCAAGCTCTTGTATTTATTAATTAAAACATGCTCGATTTTGCCTAGCTGGACTATTGGCCAGCTTGACAGGTTCTGAAATTAAAACTTAATTATGTTTTTGACCAGGACTTCCAGTAATTCACCAGTTCTACACTTTCAAAAACCGGATCGATATTTAAAGGCTTTTGAGAATCGATCATAACCGCCACTTCGTCGGTAAATG
>JAYTFA010000096.1:0-1844 GCA_043734765.1 Pseudobdellovibrio sp.
ACTAAAAAAGAAATGCTGATGCAAAAGGCGCAGTCACAAAGCCGCGCCGAAGACAGCTCAACTACAAACGACAATCTGGCCAAAATTGAAAGTGATTTAATGACACGGCTAAATACGAAAGAATACCGGTATTACGGTTATTACAATCGGATTAAAAATCAGTTGAACCAGTGGTGGGTACCGAAGGTTCAGCAAAAATTTACAAAAATGATGAAGCAGGGCCGCACGATTGCCTCTGAAGAAAACAAGGTCACAAAGCTGGTCATTATTTTAAACAATGCCGGCCGTTTAGTAAATGTTCAGGTGCTGGCTGAATCAGGCGTTAAAGACCTGGATGACGCCGCTATAGAAGCATTTCGCTCGGCGGCACCCTTCCCGAATCCCCCTAAGGGCATGATTGATGATGATGGCACGGTTAAAATCCGCTGGGACTGTGTCGTAGAGAGTTAAAATCAAGACATAAAAGTTGATATTTTCATCTCTTGAGATTAGAGTTTTTACTCTTTTGCGCATAGCGAATTGATTATTAAAGGAGCTTTTTGTGTCGGCCAAAACCACAACGTCCAACAGCACTTCTGTATTAAAAGATATTTCTCGTGAAACTGTTGAATCCATAGCCAAGCGTGCTCATTACCTTGCAACCCAGATGATCTATCAAGCCAACATCCGTACCGATAAAGATAAAGGGGATCCTAAAATCGGTGGCCATATGGCGGCCTGCGGAAGTGCCCTTCATATTATGGGAGCTTTACATTTAATTGTAAAAACCGGTTTCGATCACATTGCCAACAAACCACATGCCTCACCGGTGGACCACTCTTACAACTATCTGCTGGATTTATTTTTAAATTCTGATTTTTCCAAATTAACTCAGGAACAAAAAGACACGGCCATGATGGGTTTACGAAAGTATTCCAAAAACGGAGAACCGGTCTTTCAATCTTACCATTCAGCCTATGATTCCGATCATCACAACTTTTTTCCTTCCGGAACAGTCGGCATTCCGCCGGTGAACGCCGGCTACTTAGCTTTGGCTTATCGTTTTGCACGCGAACATGGTTATCAGGTTCCTGAAGCGCATTTCTGGGCCATCACCGGAGATTCTGAATTCAGAGAAGGCTCAATGTACGAAGCGGTTCCTGATTTTGCAGACCGTGAGATCGGTAATTTAACCTGGATTGTTGACTACAATCGCCAATCTCTCGATGGTCATCGAATTATAAATGAAAAGCAGATGAAAGGTACTGACGCCGATCGTATTGAACGAACCATGTCGGCAAATGGCTGGGAAGTTATTCAGATACGACACGGGTCCAAGCGCCAGACACTTTTCAAAAAACCCGGCGGCGAAGTTTTTAAAAACTTTCTGGAAAATGAATTACGGGATTATGAACTACAGGCGCTTTTACTTGTACAGGACATGAAGGCACTCAAAAAAGGAATCGTTAAAGAACATCCGACAATGAAGAAATTCATCGAAAATGTTTCAGACCAGGAGCTCTTCGACGCTTTCCGCGATTTCGGCGGCCACGATATGTTTTTGCTTGGCGAAGCGATGTTAAAATCAAAACTCTCAACAAGTAAACCCACAATTATTGTGGCCCATACCCTCAAAGGCTGGGGATTAAAAATGGCGGCAGCTCCGGGAAACCACTCGGCATTGTTAAGTGCTGACGAGATGGATGAACTCAAAGCCAAACAGGGAATTAAAGGCAACACGCTATTTGCGGGCTTTGAGGCCAAATCTCAGGAGTCACAATATTTAAAAGCGCGCGGCGAAAAACTTTATTCTGAAATTAAAGCCCAGTACGCTCTTAAAACTAAAAATGAAAATTTTTTCATGG
>JAYTFA010000097.1:0-3348 GCA_043734765.1 Pseudobdellovibrio sp.
ACGAAAGGCCCAGGCCGATCAGTCCACCCAAATAGATTTGTTTTTCAAAAACCTTAACCTCAGACCAATAGATCGACATAAGGGCCGAAAGGCTGCAGATCAACAGCGCCATCCAAACAATTCTTATATTCCTCAGCTCTACTGATTCACCCTTAAAGCTTAAGATCGCCGCCTGAAAAAGCCCAGCTACCATCAGCCACGCGGGAAGCCCCATAAGTTGGTAAATTATATCCGCTAAAAAACTACCGAGGATTCCACAATAATTCAGAGTTTTTAATCCCTGTCCTAAAGAGTTAAACGAGGGGTCTTTTGGATTATAGCTGACTAGAGCAAGTCCGATAAACAAAGCAAGCCCCGAAAATCCTATAGATCTCACGTCACTTTTAAATCTTTTAAAAAATATATTCATTTAGAGCTTCACATCCTGAGAGCCGGGCTCACCCTTATTAATTTAAATCTTGGTTTGCCATTGTGCAAAATCCCTTAAGTCTAGTCAGGTCTAGTTTTACAAAGCCCACATAAAAACTTTGCCTTTTAAGGCAGTTTCTTGACAATGAGGCCCTTGAATGGGATTTAGGTGGTCCCTTATGATCAAAATCAATGAAATTTTCTATTCTATTCAGGGCGAGAGCACCTACGCGGGAAACCGTACTGTGTTTATCCGGACAACTGGATGTAATCTTAGGTGTACATATTGCGATACTCAATACTCGTATTATGAGGGTGAGCAATGGTCTTTTGAAAAAATTTTACAACAAATAAAAGAGTATGACGCTGAATATATTTGTATAACAGGCGGAGAGCCTTTGCTACAGCCTGAAATCCACAAACTTATCAACATTTTATGTGACCTAGGGCACAAGGTTTCATTAGAAACCAGTGGTTCTAAGACCATAAAACACGTGGACCCACGCGCAAAAATAATTCTTGACGTAAAAACGCCGGATAGCGGTGCCGCCAATAGTTTTTTATTGGAAAATCTTGAGTTCTCCTCTGAAAAAAATCGAATCCGAACAGAATTTAAGTTTGTTATTTCTTCTGAAAAAGATCTCGACTGGTCAGAAAATTTTTGCCGTCAACATGATTTATTAACAAAATTTACAATTTTGTATAGCCCTTCACATGGCCAAGTATCTGAAAAGTGGTTAGCAGAAAGAATTTTGCAAAAAAAGTTAAAAGTGATGTTGCATTTGCAGCAGCATAAGTATATTTGGTTACCCACAACACGCGGAGTTTAGATTTTTTTAAACGTTCGCAAATTATAAAACATAACACGAAGGAGACCCATGACGCCTAATCTGAACAACTCAGAAAATCTTTTTGTAGCCAACCTACAACAAGTAAGCCTTGAAAAACTAGTAAAGAGCAAACTTGAAGTGCTTTTCCAACAACAAAAAGAAGCGCAAGTGGAGTTGAACGGACTTTACAATATCGTTTTGGAACAAGTTGAAAAACCACTCATTGAACTTGCTCTTAAGGCCTATAACGGAAACCAAGTTAAAACTGCTTTAATGTTGGGGATCAACCGCAACACTCTTAAGAAAAAAATCGACAACTACAAGTTGAAACCAAAAAAAGGTGCTCAGGCCCTTACTGTTGAATCTGTTGTTGCTCCAACAACCTCTTTAACTCAATAATATAACTAATTTACAAATAGAGGGCTCTTCATAGGGTCCTCTTTTTTTTGTTAGTGGCTACCAATCTAAGGGGTTTAGATGAGTCAAAAACTTCCTCCTCAAAATATTGAGGCTGAGTTTTCAGTTCTTGGCGGTCTTATGCTAGAGCGTGAGGCTTTCGATCAGGTTTCTGACCTAATCGGTGCCGCTGATTTTTATAAGCCTGCTCATCAAATCATTTATAAAGTCATTTCCGAACTTCATCAAAAAGCCCAGCCAATTGATCTGGTTACGGTCAGCAATTCATTACAAACAAGAAATGAGCTTGATACCATCGGTGGCCCCGAGTATTTGCTTTCATTGCTTGATAATGTGGTTTCCGCTGCCAATATTGATTCACATGCAAAAATTATCCACGAAAAATCACTTTTAAGACGATTAATTAATACCTCTTCCGGCTTAATCGAAAAAGCTTACGGTTCTGAATACGACAATGCAGAGGCCTTAATCGACTTTGCAGAAAGCGAAATCCTAAAAGTTGGCGAGCAAAAGGCTTCTTCTGGCCTTGTTGATTCTATGGAAATCGTCAAAACCTCTATTCAAAAAATTGAAGACCTCTATAAGCGAAAAGCCGATGTCACCGGAGTTCCAACAGGCTTTACAGAGCTAGATCGTATGACCTCTGGCCTGCATGGCGGTGAACTCATTATCATTGCCGCTCGTCCATCTATGGGTAAAACCGCACTCAGCCTTAATATTGCATCTCATATGGCTCTCAGAGCTAAAAAAACTGTGGCTTACTTTTCTGTGGAGATGGGTAAAGAATCGGTTATGATGAGGCTTTTGGCTGCTGAAGCTAAAATATCTATGGGCGAAATTCGTAACGGACGCATTCAGGATTCTTCATGGCCTAAATTAATCCAGGCAGCTGGATCTATAAGTGAAGCCAGCTTGTTTATTGATGATACGGCAGGTATCTCTCCATTTGAAATTAGAGCCCGCTGTAGGCGTCTTAAGGCTCAGCACGGTTTAGATTGTATAATGATAGACTACCTTCAGTTAATGGATCTCAAGCAAAAGGTTGAATCTCGCGAAAGAGCCGTTTCAGAAATTTCAAAGGCCCTGAAGGCTATCGCAAAAGAAATGCAAATTCCAATTATTGCCCTTGCTCAGTTAAATCGTGGTGTTGAGGGTCGTTCAGACAGAAGACCAATGCTATCAGATCTTCGGGAGTCGGGATCGATCGAACAAGATGCTGACGTTATTATGATGCTTTACCGAGACGACTACTATGATAAAGATGACCCGGAAAAAGCCGGTTCAGCAGAAATTATTATTGGTAAACAAAGAAATGGACCAACAGGAACTGTTAAGTTGCGTTTCGATGCAAATTACAACTTATTCAAAAATGCAGACAACAACACGATTTCACCATTGCCGCCGCCACAGGCTCCGCCAATCAACGGCGGGGGCTTCTCAAAACCTAGAAACTTTGCTCCTGGCGCTCAACGCTAATTGAGTGCTTCGGAACAAGGTTAAATCAGAAAAATATCTTACTTTTTAGCTTCGCTCTCTTTTTCTTTATCCTTCGCTTTAGCGCCTTTGGAATCTTTTCGGTCCCGCTGCTCTTTTTGCTCTTTTTTAGTCTGCGCAACTATTTTTGCTACGCTTGGATCTGATTAATCTAGACTTTCGTTAAACAAAACTGTCATTCTTTGACACCAGAACCATG
>JAYTFA010000098.1:0-12201 GCA_043734765.1 Pseudobdellovibrio sp.
TGAAAGGCTCGTGCAATCGATAGTCGATCTGGAAAAGCAAATGTCTTTTGCATTTCTAAAATAAAATCGCCTGACCAGCGAGTTTCTGCGCGTCTGCTATCAAATGAAGGCGAACCGTTTAACTTCGCATGCCAATTTTCAACGATTTTTCTCAAGTCCTTCATAAAGAAAGCGGCATCGTAGTACTCGCCCCGAAGCGCATGACTGCAGCAGTAGTGGGTCCATGCCCAGAACCGTTCGTCATCGTGAACAATGGTGCTCCAGTCAATTGCTAGCGGCAGTGTCGTATTAGCTTGTAAAAGCCATTTTTGAAATTCGGGATCTTGCCCCCAGGCCTTTGTGTAAGGCGCTCCGGCAAAGGATGGTAGATCCGACTCAACATAGAAATTCAGATCGACATGAATGCTCGGTTCAAAGAAGTAAATCACAAAGTAAGGCTTGATGTGATCAGCATCGAAACGATGAAACCACGGTGCAATTTCCCAGTCCCATCGCTTTTGCCACAATTGATCGCGGCTAATTTTGTCGGAGACTAAAAATCCAATATCAAGATCACTGAACTCATCCATATTGCCAGTGGCAGTGCTTCCACTAACAAAAGCTCCCTTAATTTCTGGCATAACGTGGAAAAAATGGAAAATGCGTTCAAGCAACTGGCTGTGAGCAGCAAGGTGTGCGGAAGCAGCCAATGATCTTTGTTCAAATTTGTCAGTCATAAAACACCTTCGAAAAAACAAACTCATCGCTTGTAGCGCCTTTAAAGAAATCCGCATCCATTATAAATTCAACCTGAGACATTCCTAATTTTTTTGCTAACTTATGAGAGGCCAAATTTCTCGTATCGCTCCAGGCTTTCACTTCACGAATCCCAATCTTTATTTGTAGATAAGCTAAAACTGCTTGAAGTCCCTCATAAGCAAAGCCCTGATTCTGAAATCCCCTTGATACAAGATAGCCAATCGAAGCAGTACCGTCGTCTTTAGCTCCTACTTGAAAGTGAGCCATGACAGTTTTTGTAACCCGATCTCGTCCAGCCCAATTGAGCCAAAGTTCTTTGCCGTCTGGCGATTTTCTTAGTGCCCAACGCGCACATCGCAATTGTTGTTGCTCGAGGCTCAGTGGTTCAAAGGGAACAAAGGTATGAAGCAAGGGATCGCTGAAGAGTTCGCAAAGTTCCACCGCGTGGTTTTCGTCGATTGGTTCCAGAGTCATGCGCATAGACTCAAGAAATGGCTGATCGAAAATCTTTTCGTTTGAGAAGTATTCTTTCATCTTTCCACTCCTTCGTTCTTGGAGTCCATCGGCTGAATCCGATAAAAGAGATCGGTCAACTTTGAACAATCCGACAACAGCTGCCAGTCTTGTCCCGATTTTCCATGAAGCTGTATACCGATTGGAAGCCCAAGTTCTTTTGAGCCAATGGGAGCAACCAAAATCGGATGATGAAAGAGGGCCGTTGAAGTTAGAAAGTGTCCTAAGAAGGTCGCGTAATCAATTTGCGTTCCTCGCAAAGTTTGCGAACTTCCAGTTTTTTGATGCGGAATTGCCTCGGCTACCGACACAGGCGTCAGCCAAAGATCATAGTCTTGAAAAGTGCGATGATACAGATCACGAAGCTGTTCACCGTCCTTCAGAGCTGATTCGTACTTGGCGCGACTCGAAAGCAGACCTTCTTGAAACGCATCTTTAAATGGCCCATTTCGAAATCTTCTCGTGTTGAAAAAATAATTAAAGATATCGATCAGCGGTCTATATTTGAAGGGAGCCGGGATCATGGATTTATATTCGTATCCTAAAATAATTCCCCAAATTTTTAGGCAAAAATTAAAATCGATTTTTGGATCAACTAAGATCAGACCATGTCCTGCCAATTTCGCTTTTTCGATAAACTGTGAAATAAGACGCTCTGACTTCTCGTCAGCTGTAATATCGGACCACTTTAAAGTGTAAGCAATTTTGAGTTTGTCTTTGCGCTGTATTGTTGCCGTTGTTCCAGTGAGGACCTGCAATGCCAATTCAATATCTTCGATGGATCTTGCCATTGGCCCGGCCACAGCCAGGCTGGAGAAAGATTTTTTGTGCAGCATTGGACCTATATCATCGAACCGAACAAAATTATGGGTGGGACGCAGTCCATAAACTCCACAGCAATGTGCTGGGTAACGAATCGAACCGGCCACATCACTTCCAACTTCAAAAGGAGTAAAGAAAGCGGCAACACTAGCTGCCGATCCACCAGAAGAGCCGCCTACAGTACGCTCTGGATTCAGTGGATTTCGAGTCAGACCATAGATCGGACTGTTAGTCTGCCAATCAAAACAGGATAAAGGTACATTCGTCTGCCCAAGAAAAACGGCTCCGGCGGAAATTAGCTGATCAACGATTGTACAGCTATCAAATGCTGGAATAAAATTAAAACCAGGAAATCCGTAAGACGTAAAAACGTGCTTGATGCGAAATGCATCTTTGATCGTAAATGGGACTCCATGAAGTGGGCCAATCGGAGTTTTTTGAGACGCGAGATATTCGTCAAGTTCCTGAGCTCTAACCAAGGCTTTAGAAAAGTTCTTTCGGATGACAATATTGAGTTCATCATTGATTTTTGCAATTCTAGAAATATAGGCTCTCACCAATTCAGCAGATGTGATTTGCCCTTCGACAATCGCATCCCTTTGTTTAACTAAAGAGGAAAACAGAATCTCGCTTATCCTCTCTTTTTCGAAGTTCATTTCTGACTCCGATATTTCAATAGTTCGTCGATATACTTTTCATATCCGTCTGAGCCGATAATTTCCCAGGCTCGCTTATAGGTTCCACCTCGAATCTGTGAATCCAACTCTACGATTTTATCTAGCTCCCCCTTACGATTTAATTTTAAATACACAGCCTTCTGAATCGACAAGTGATGCAAATGACTGAGCACGCCTGGAGGCTCTTCCGAGTGAGACTTTATCAAGACTGAATTTTGAGGTTGGTCGATATTGAGGAAGTGTTTATCTAGGTATCGATGAATCAACTCATGAAAGATCTGTCCCATGAAATAAGATTCCGGCTTAATTTCTGTAGGACCCTTTGGATTATCAATTCCTGTCGTTTTCAAATACTCTCTGACTCTAAAGATAAGCGGATTACTCATCGGAGAAAACCATTGGCACAATGTGAAAGCCATAGTCTCTTCATTTCGACCATATGGATGCTTTAGCAGCTTGGCCATTTCACGAATGAGTGCGGAGCCGCCTTTTTCCCACGTCTTTGTAAATTCTGGCAATCTCAGTGTCAGTTCATCTCGCATGGAAGTTGTTATTTTATAATCATCATGTTGTTTGAGAGCCATACAAGCCCCGTCAAACGGAAGCGCATCCTCAAAAAATAGTTTAACATTGTGGCCATTCGCAAAAACTTGTGCTGAAAACCCATTGATCAGAATGCAAACACAAATTTTCATCAATCTCGTAGGCAAGCTCATAAGACACCGATCCGTTTCTGCATCCATACAGAGCTGATGTATTGTCCACGCTTAATCGCATATTCTTTGAATATACCGACCTCTTCAAAACCAAATTTTTTGTGAAGTGCAATAGACGCTTCGTTGGGTAACGCGATTCCAACAACTGCCAAATGCAAATTTTCAGTTTCCAGTTTTTTGAAGAGGGCCTCATACAAAAGAGAGCCAACTCCTTTCGAATTTTGATCGTGGGCTAGGTAGATGCTGGTCTCCACGGTTTGATCGAAAGAGAAATGATCTCGGTAGCGACTCGAGTAGGCGTAACCAATAACTTGACCTTCATGCTCTGCAATCAGAATTTGATAGGGTCCACAGTTTGGAGTGCGGTGAAAAAAGTGGACTGGAATTCGGTCTAGTTTAAGGACGAAGGTATTGGTTAGCACCTATGATAAAATCAGGAGAATGATCCTGGTTAAGGAGCTAACAAATGGAAAAGAAGAGTCCGAGATTTTCAAGAGAAATTAAGAAAAAAGCAGTTGAGGACTTTGTATCAGGTCAAAAGACGGCACAGCAGTTGGCTGATGAACTTGGTTACAAAGATGCCAATAGGATTTACGCCTGGAAATCTCTTTTTGAAGAAAAGAAAAAATCTGAAAGAAAGCAAGAGCTACAGAAGCAAGGTGTAAGTCTTGAGATGTTGCGCCGGCTTGATGAGCTAGAAGCTGAGAATGAGGAATTAAAAAAAGCTCTTGGGGAGAAAAGTTTGATGGTTGATCTTCTAAAAAAAATTCAACCTTCGAGTTCAGTGTACGGGAGAAATGTGACTGGGTTGACAGACACCATCAAGCAATTGGGACCAAAAAGACGGCCTGTAAAATGATGAACTTAAGCCAATCTACATATTACCGAGATCCCAAGGTCCCCAGAAGTGAGAGAGAAGAAAAGGAGGCCAACATCCGCGGCCAAATTGAATCTGTGAGGGTAGAGTTTCCCAGAACTGGGTACCGTACTCTGCAACAGTATTTGAAAAGGCGTGGAGTTATTGTCTCTGAATATAAGCTAAGAAAAGTCATTTGCAAATTCTCAATGCAATTGAAAGCTAAACGAAGATTTATAAAAACCACTGATTCAAACCATGGCCACAAAGTTTATCCAAATCTTGTAAAAGACCATGAGGTAAAAAACTTGAATGAAGTTTGGGTAGCTGACATCACTTACATTAGAATTGTGAATGGCTTTGTTTACTTGGCAGTGATTTTGGATTTATATTCAAGAAAAGTAATTGGCTGGGCAATATCAAAAAATATTGATTCAAATCTTTCCCTGACTGCTCTGGAGATGGCTTGTTTACGCCGAGGATGGCCCAAGGATGTGATTCACCACACTGACCGTGGAGTTCAGTATCTTTGTGCAAGATACATCAAATTTTTAACTGACAATGGTTTTAAAATCTCCTGCTCCAGGAAGGGAAATCCCTATGACAATGCTTGGGCAGAGAGTTTTATGAAAACAATAAAAGTGGAGGAGGTTTATTTATTTAATTATGAGACCATCATTGACGTGTCAGAGAGAATTGGACGGTTTATTGAGGAAGTGTATAACCAAAAAAGAATTCACTCATCATTAAATTATTTGACGCCAGATGAATTTGAAATTAAGACGGAGAAAGAAAAAAAGAAGTGAATCCCAGCTAACCAACCAAAGGTCTGCCTGGACCGAAGACGACTACACTAAAATCACCGCACTCCAGTTCTTATATTTCTCAAACCAGGATTTCCGATGATCAACTGTGTGAGGCTCGACATCAAAGGTCGCATTCGTATTGAGAATGTAGTGGTTGTTAATTTCCACTAATCGCTCTAAATCGCTGATTTTGGCGTTGCGAATTTTAATCATCGGCGCTCGCTCCATACTGAGCTACGACTTTATGAATAAAGTCACCCTGAGAACCCGTCAATTTATAGGTTGGATTCTGCTTAGCAATGAGTTGCTTCAGCTGGGCAACATCTTCGCCCAGCACAATATGCGCGGCCAGAAGCATTGTTGATGTGCGACCAATCCCAGCTAAACAGTGGATGGCCAATTTTTTATTGTTCTTCTTTGATATACTTATAAGGTCCGCGAGTTTCAGTACCTGATCCATCTCAGGGGCACTCAAGTCTTTGATGCTGAAATGATGAGTGTCAAAGTGAGTATCCAGCACATCTCTGCTATGGTGGCGCTCAGTGAGGCAAACGACAGTTTCGATATTTTTCTTCCTTAAGAATTCAATCTCCATCTGAAGACGAGCTGTATTCATATCAAAATAAATTTGATCATTCTCAATACGAAAGGATTCAAGAATCTGTGATCGACTAGATAGACGCTCGCTAATTTCATTGATGCCGCTTATGTCGTCGAAAATCTTTAGAGCTTCATATCCAGACGTTTCATTTAGCCCATAAAACTTGTAGATCTTCGGCGCATACTCATGCAAATGCCTACGAAACGAATCCAAACTTTCAGAACCTGATGAGAACTGACCTATCCAGCCTAAAAGAGCTGCCTCATCAAAGGGTAAATCAAACCAATGAATAGCGTTGAAGCCGGGTCTCGCCATTCCCGCAATTGAGTTCTCCTTGAACCACCAAAAGGCCTTCATAGGGCCGCCTCTTTCTGTTTTTCCGCAAGGGCATGTAGAATCTTGTTTTGCATTTCAAGACTTTCTTCATGACTTCGTTCATTAGCCCTTTTTGGATCAAGATCAAAATAGTCGAACATTGGCACTAGATGATAATGGAAGTGTGGTACATCCCAGCCAGCTATAATAGCTCCAACCCGTTTACAGGTTGTTGCCGTATGAATTGCCTGAGCGATTGGCTTTGCAGCACGAAAGACAGCTGAGTAGTACGGCTCAGGTACCTCGACAAAGTAATCAACTTCGATTTTTGGCACAATAAGAGTGTGACCCAGCTGAATTGCATCCTTGGCCAAGAAGGCGAAGACGTATTCATTTTCAAAAACTTTATAACTTGGAATTGTACCGGCAATAATTCGAGAAAAAACAGATGCAGATTCCATTATTTTCTCACCTGTGGGCCTGATGTACGTGATATCTTATTGGCGCGGCGATAATTATAGAACGAGCGCTCCTTGAGTCCTGTCTTTAGCTCAAAAATCCGGGCTTGTTCTTTGACTTGCAGTTTTTGCCGCGATAGCTCGCGCACCAACTTTTCGGGATCAATGGATTCAGCAGGTAACATCGGAGCTAGTAGATCTTCCCACGATTTCGGCTGATACTCTGCAAGTCGGTAACCGTTTTTTAATGTTCGGTAGCTAATCTTGGGCAAGGTATTTTCATTTAGACGTTCAATTAAAAAGGCTGAGACAGATTCCGCAATCTTAGTTTTTGGAAACCACTTGCGATCTTTTGCTGCTTGATGCAAAAGCGTTTTCGCCTCGGTCAATGTAATATCAAATCGCCTTGCATAACCGCGAGATCGAATTGCTTCTCCGTCTGGAGTACTTGGAAATGAGTTGCACACAATGACAAACTGCCCGTGAAACTCGAACTCAGGTGTTGTCGCCTTATTTGAGGTGGAGCCCCACTTCACAATTCTTTTATTGGCTTTAGATGGCCAGGTTGAAGCTTTTAAAATTGCCATGGAGCTTTGATCGTTAAAAAGTCCTGCGCAATCATCGATGACAATCAGGCGGTCAGAATTTTCAGCCAAAAAATTATAAAGATTCAATGGCGTCGAGTATGCTCCCAAGTGAACCCCGTCGACACCGGCCAGTTCGAGAGCCTTATCGACCGTCGTCGTTTTTCCCCACCCGGCGGGTCCCTCAATAATCAAGACATGCAAGTCGGGAATTGCCCGTAGGGCCTCAACATATTTTCGAATTGCATCCACATGGTCCATACTATGGAACTCCCTAAAATTGGTATTTGCCGCAGTTACGGCCTAAACGCACAAAAACTGCAACTTGCACTATCTTAGGAAATTTGGCCAGACAAAACTGCAATCTGCAGTTTCTGTGCGTAGCGGCGCTGAAGCGGCAAAAAGTTGAAGCGAGAGTGATAATTTTTAGCGGGAAATTGGATATCTCCCGCATGTAGTATGTCTTTCCTAAAATCAAATTATTTATGATTTCATAGAGTTACAGTGAAGTTTTTATTCGGGCTTTAAATATTCAAGTGTCAGTTTAAATAAATTCAAAGACGGTGTGCTTCAAAAGATTGATTTGGAGGCTTTTTATGCACCTACTTTGTCATTGTGAGTTCTGTCAGATTGAGTTTCAACCGCGGCCCCAAGTTAAAAATGCCAGGGCTTGTGCAAGCCCTACTTGCCAACAAAGGCGTCAGCGAGCCAATGAAAAGACTTGGCGGCAGAAAAACACACACCTATCGAGCAAAGAGTACCACCGCGTGCGTAGACAACAACGACTGCAAAAGATTCGAGACATTGCTCAGTCGATTTTTAAATGTCTTGAAGTGGGGGCGCGATTTTTAAATCAGGCGTCTGCTGGTGAGGCCAAGCTTTATCAGTTTTTTGTCGATTTCATTTCAAGCCTTGGGTTGCGTCAAATAAACAAGTTCTGGCCGGTGCAATTGATTTAAACAAATCAAGAACTTAAAGGTCCTACTTTTTTTAAAAAAGTGCAAACAAGCTCATCGCTGAACTTGAGTCAAACATGGTATTTCCAAATTCCTACACGACGCAGGAAAGGCGGAAAAATATCATGACCTCATTTAATCTTAAAACCAGCCCTCACTTTGATTCTTTAAAAATTCAGGCGATTCATTGTCTTTTTGAAAGTGACGAGAGGCTTCTTTATTTTTTATTTCATCATAAAAAGCTTGAGCTCAGGGAATCGGCCTCAGAGCTATTAAAAGAAGCCCGGTGTTTCAGTCGCGGTGAATTTTTAATGGTTCAAGTGGCCCTTGATATCTGGTGCGGTGAAGGCCACGTAAAACTGCCAGAACTTTTGTCAGGTTTAGATGATCAAAATTTATTAAGAGTGATCAGGGCTATTGCGAAAGTTCGTGAATTCATAGAACTTGCTGAGGCCCTTGAATGCTTAAGTTAGTCACTTCGATTAAAGAAAATCAAATTCATTTTGAAGAGGCCGGAACCACTGAAGCCTTTACTCATCATCATGAACTTTTAGAAGGTTTTTTTCAGTCCCACCGAATCAGAAATCACTCGAACCGAACTCTCATGAGGACTCAGTCTTTTTTAAAGGGATGGTTTGATAATTACGGCGATGGAACCCGCTCACTTTACACCTGGGAGGCGATGAAGCCTATCGAGGGAAGAAAAAGAATTGTCGCTTACGGAAAAATTCTTTTAGATAGCGAAATCACCAACCACACGATCAGAAGCTATTTAGGAATTTTAAGATCTTACTTTCAGTATGTTTTAGAACACCCGTATGTGTCTCTAGAAAAGTCAGGATCATTAAATTCTTTAAAAACACCTTGCCAGATCCAAGCTCTTTACGGGCCGATTGAGCAGCCCATCAGCGAATACGATATCCCGCAACATTCCTTTGATAGCAGCGAAACTCGGCAAGGAATTCCGCTGGATCCAGAAAAACTTTATGATTTTTATTCTGTTATTAAAAATCATTACCTCACGACGGATCAGTTTTGTCACATCAGAGCCAGAAATTACTCAATGCTCGTGCTCGCCGGAGAAAGTGGTCTCAGGGCCGATGAACTCAATCATCTTGAAATTAAAAAAGATTTATTTTTTGAATCTAAAAAACTTCAAACCCGCTTTGCGAAGGCAACAAACGGCTCCGGAAAAAGAGCGCGAATCACCCTTTTTACCCCCTTAGCGCGCGACACGATTAAATTTTATCTGAGTCAGCACCGGCCTTATTTGTTTGGTGCTAAAGAATCAGATTTTCTTTTTCCATCCAGGTCAAAAAACCAACATATCACTTATTCAACCATGGCCGAAGTTTTACAAGAGCTTGTGAAAATAGCCAATCAAAATGGAGTGCCGGTCGCAAACCATTTCGGTTGGCATTGGTTGAGAAGAATTTTTGCCACGCGCTTTATCGAAAAATTTCCCAATCAACTCTCAGTCCTCATGAGTTTGATGGGACACAGTTCCCCTTCGACGATTCATGCTTATATTCATCACTCCCAAGCCTGGATGGATCAGCGTATTCAGGAAGTCATGGAGAAGGCGGAATCAATTGAGTATTAGCTGGAAATTAAAGTCTTACTTGGCCGTAAAGCATCAAATTTATACCGTGACCGAATTTCAAAAAGAGATTGTGAAAAAAACAGGTGTTAGAGTCTCGATCGCCAATCTTTGCAAACTTGTGAACCATGAGCCAAAACTGATCCGGCTTGAAACAATCGAAATTCTTTGTACAAGTCTTGATTGTGAGCTCAGTGATTTTTTAAAAGTTTACCCAAAAAAAATGGATCCGCGCAAAAAAAGAAAACTATCCATCAAAAACACGCCGCTTTCAAAAATCGCCATTAAAACGTTTCCAGTACCTGGCGAGTACGAAGTTTAATGGCGTCGCGTATTTGCGCTGGGTGCCTCAAGGAAACAAAGGGAAGAGTAAAACGTAAGCTTTGCTCTTATTGCTACTCAAAAGTTAGAACCCGAGAAAGTGTTTCTAGAACCAATGAAAATTTTAAAACCCATTGGGCTTATAATCAATATTTGTGGGATCTTTACATCATGCACTTGGGAGGGAAGTCGGTTTTAAATAACTGGGACCCGATGGTGGCTCGAAAATTATCCGCTGAATTTCAAGCTCAGGAAATTAAAAAATTTAAGTCCTGGATTGATGTGTATGAACGCCGGGATCAGTTTCGGATAGGCTACAGTTTCGAGAAAAATTACTATGGCTGTCCGATCACGATGCTCGGACGGATTTTAGAAAAAGAAAAGCTTTTACCAGCTAAAAACCAAAGTTTAGAGTTTCATCAGATTTATAAATGTTTTTTGGAACCCCAAAAGACTCAGGTTAAACTTTTTTCTGAACGGTTTTTCATTAAAGAATCAGCCCGGCAAGATATTGAAAACTTAAAATATATAAGAGATTTTTATCTCTGGCTTCAGGGTGACTTATTTCAAGTTCAAAACTCTCAAGCTCTTGATTACTTGCGTTTTCTTTCAATGAAACAAAACACTCTCTTATTCCGAGATCATAGAAACGCTTTGAAAGCTTTTTACCAGTGGCATAGAAATCAGGGTTTGATTCACGAAAATCCCTTTGATCAAAAGCTCCTCGAGGAATTTTATAAAGTCTGTGTAACTTGTAAAAAAAAGAAAATTGTTTCAAGCTGCGACGAGATCTGTACGCTTTGCCACTTGGCTCAGAAGGTCATACCTTGGATTGAAAACGCGCGTGATATTTTAAAAAATTCCTCAACCTATAATCAGTATTTATTTGATCTTCACTTTGAATACGTTAAACGCTACCGCATTACCTCAGCCAGTCTTGTTGACGCAAAGAAGCTCGCTTATTTCTTATCTGAAACTAAAGTTGAACCTTTACTACACTGGAAAGATATCAGGGCCTTAAGCGAGAAGTTTCAGTTTTTTCATAATAAAAATTTTAAAATTTATCGCGGCTGTCCTTTTGTTAAAATAGGCCACAGGTTGTCAGAGCTCGGCGTGATTCCCTTTATCATGCAAGATGACGTATCGTATTTGCACCGAGCTATAAAGAAACTTCCAGAAGATATCAGACCCGTTATTTTAAAGTACTCCGAGTCTTTGCTTAAACGCCGCCGCAAGCATATTACGGCGGTCACGGCCGCTCACGGCATTCGAACATTTTATCATTGGTTACAAACAGCAGGATTTGAAAAGGGACTTTTTTCTGTTACGCAAAAGCAAGCTTTGAACTATTTAGAAAATTTTAAAAATTCACGCTTTGAAAATAAAAGAGCTACACTTAATCAGTTTTACAAATGGAGTGAAGATCAGGGCTTGATTGAAAAAAATCCGTTTGAAAAAATTAAACCCTTTAATCCGCCTCTAGAACTTCCGATCTGCTCAAAAGAAGAGTTCAAAAAGCTAACCCAATTCATTAAAAATCCAAAAACAGCTTCAAACGAAGCTTTTGCCCTGATGCTTACTTTATTTTGGGGATTTTCAAGGCAAGAACTTCTGTATTCCACTTATCAAATTAAAAATGATTTTTTAGAAATTTTAGTTTATCAACGAACACCGAGTTTCGGCCGCCTGGAACCAAGTCGCGCTAAAATCTTAAAGCTTCCTCAAAAGCCCATTTGGGTTAAAGAACTTCAGAAAAGATTTGTGATCGATTGGAAGATTCAATTCAGCCAACTTAAAAATCCAGCGCCACTCAAATCTTTATTTTTGTTACCTAGTGTTCTTCATTCAAGGCCTATGACTCCCTGTTCATTGCAAAGAATGATTGATAAATCCACTTGCGCTGCGACTGGCAAATCAATCCCTATGCGGATAGTAAGGATGACCGCAGGACACGTGCACACTTACTACTCCGATGCTTCACTCTTAAGGGAGCTCGGCTGGAGCCGGTCGCAGTCCTTTAAATACTCGTGGATGCCAAGAAAATTTTACTGCTAATTTTTTTCGGGACTTTAAATTTCTCACATAATTTCAACTTCTAGTTTAATTTGTAAACTTGAAGTTCATCGATTTTTCAAAAATCTTAAAAATTAAAATATTTAAAAAATGAAGTGATTCTCACTCGTTGTGAGGTTTTTATTTTTTTGTGCTAATTGTTTTTGCAGCCGTAACCAGAGATTC
>JAYTFA010000099.1:0-2867 GCA_043734765.1 Pseudobdellovibrio sp.
CAGGCCCAAAAAATAAAAACTGTTGGCCGACTTTCTCCAACTACAAGTGAAGCCTCAACTTACCAGCGCTCATTCGAGATAGGTTTTTACCGTTTTGTAAAAGAGGCCGATGTGTGGGCAGTCTACCGGAAGAATGATCAGGGCGTTTATCTTTTAAAACGCGAAATTCAGTTCCCGGTAAAAGTTTCTATCGACCAACCGATTTATGTAAGCAAACGCGACAAAAATGTATTAGAAGTCCGACGTAATACAGATGACAAAAATTCAACTTTTATGACCATCGTATTCGGGCGTGAAAAAATGAATGTTAACGACTCTGAAGGAAATTCAATTTTGTTGTATAATCTCTGTCCGACAGTAAAAAAACCTGCTTCGATACCGAAAGCTATTGCCCCATCGAATAATTAAATAAAAGGCCCGTTTAACAGGGCCTTTTATTCACCTGACAGTAGTGATTTAGGTTAGTGTTTGCGATCTAAACGTTTTCTTTTTTTATCTTTACGTTTTTTCGATTTGTCATCGTGCTTTTCTTTAAAATCCTTCTTTAACTCACGCTTGTCCTTGTTAACTTCCTGTTGCTCGCCATTTCGATCTTTTCTATCCTGACCTAAGGCCGCTCTGTCGCTTTCCAACTGCTCAGCTGAAGCATTTGTTTTTTTATCTTTTCGTAATTTTCTTTTGTCCGAATTAACTTTCTTTTGATCTGCATTTCTATCTTTTCGATCATCAGATAGTCTTGCTTTATCTTCTTTGATCTCTTTATTGTCCAGTTTGATTTCCTGGTTGTCTTGCTTGATCTCGCCGGACTGGGCAAATGCCATGCCTGCAAAGAACAGCGATAATCCCGTCATTACTACTAAAATTTTTGTGTTCATAAATACTCCTTGTTAATTGTTGCCTGATCAGAATATCAATGGGTGGTAAGAGCCTTATTAATTTCACATTAATTAAAATTAACCTGATACAAAAAACGATTCGTTTTGAAACAGTTTTCAGAACTGAAATGAGACTTTGCCCGTGCCCGACGTCTGACTTGAAATACCTGTAGATGCACTGGACGCTTTTGTATTTGAAACCCCTAGGCCGAGTTTCCAGTCTGTTGTCAGCTTATAAGTATAATTAAGCTGAGCCGAATCACTTGTGGACTGGCTTCCGTCGGACTGCAATCGATATATTGTGTGATCAAAATCAAGGTCCCAATTCTCAGTAATATAAAAATCAAGCTCAATTGAATTTTCATTATCAATAAAACCTGAGAGGACTTGACTGATTCCCAGCGTAACCGGACTTCGGGCGTCCAAAAACTGGAGAAACTTATTTACGTCTTTGCTGTAGGTGTATTTCTTGTAGCGCAACTGCAGCGAAACCCACTCTCGCGGGTTAATGTTTAATGAAATCCCGGCAAACTTCTGTGTAATAGTTTCATTTCCCGTTACCGGTTTTACACTTCCCTTTTCACGTCGCTGAGCTGTAAATTTTTGAATATAGTTAACAGAACCGTACGAGATATCCAACCCAATACCGGGCGTAAACCCATCTTCATCTGATTCTTCTGCCACTTCAGGTTCGTCACTACTTTGAATTTTTTTCTCGGGTTTTGTGGAAGTATTCGTCGAATCGAATTTATATTTGTAACCTAACGTAAAAGTGGGGCCAATATTTGTCAGCTCTTCTTCCGGGATTCTGGAGTAATCCAAATTGAGACCCCCCGAAAAACCACTCGAATGATTGAATCCAACTCCGACTTGAAAATCATTTGTAGTATCGGTAACTTTTTCGTTCGTGGCTGAGGTGACTTCAGAGATGCTATTTGAATACGAGGTATTCCAGTCGTAGCTTGGATCCTTATCACTTACAGTTTTGGACCCGAATTCACCAGAGGCGGATAATACGTTAGTTTTTGTCTGAGCATATTGGGTATAACTGAGCCCAGTTTCTGTTGCAAAGGCAGGCTGTGCGAATAAGGACAAAATTAGACTGAGAATTGATATCTGCATTGAGAGGCTATTATTTTAGTGTTTTATTTTTTTGTCACTCCAATTTTTGGTTAGTTTTTGAAAAAATGACTGTATATATTTTTGACAGGCGAAAGAAACTAAATCCGGTGTTATGGTGCCTTTTAACAAGGATATAGAAAATGAAACACCTCTTTTTAATTTCTCTCGTTTTTACTTTATCGACAAGTGCTATTGCGCAAAACCTATTGAATTGCAACCCTCCCATGGGAAGCCGTTTACAGGAAGTTTCAATCACACAGGTTGAAAACAAAATATATCGTGCAGAGTTGAACTTCAGCGGATCTTACTCAAGTCCGATTGAGATTTCTGGTGCTTCATGGGCTAAAAAAGATTTACGCTGGAAAAGCCGAAATGAGGGAAATGTACATCTTTTTCAAGTTATTGAAGACGGAAAAACTTACTGGGCATATCAGGCTAAAAATATTGGCACAAGCGTAAACGGTTATTGTGAAGAATAGGGTTATTCTTTTATTTTTATTTGTCCGATAAGAATTAAGTACCACAGTTTAAGGTCACCCAAAATTGAAAAAAACGGGTACGTTAATGTCGCAGGTTTATTTTTTTCGATAACGGCGTGCGAAAGAAAAAGCGGACCATAAACTATAATTAAAATAATCGGCAAAAATTTCCACTGAGTCGTAATAATTAAGTAAATAAAAACGAGTAATCCAACACTCGTTCCCCAAAAATGAACTAATTTAGTTCCTGGTTTCGAGTGTTCACCGAGATAAAAAGGCCAAAATTCCTCAAACGTTTTATACTTCTGCATAATTAAAAAAATTAGACCATAAGCTTGATGCTGAATCAAGTCACAAGGCTTAAGTCTGTCAAGACGAAGGTCAGAGATTA
>JAYTFA010000100.1:0-3581 GCA_043734765.1 Pseudobdellovibrio sp.
AATTCAGAAGTCTGCAACGAAAGAAAAAAACTGCTGTAAAAACAAGGACTTCTAGAGGCGCAAGCTAGGTGTAGGTGAAGTTTAAGGGATCAGTTACAAATACTTAATTAAGACTTATCATCCAATTGCTGAATTTTTTCGAAAATCCGATGAAATTTCTGCGGACTCACATCGGGATCCAGAGGCGCCTGACGATCGCTGCAGTTTTCAAGCGTACAGCGTTCGCAAGTCTCGCCCACATCAAATTTCGGGATTTGCGAATCTTCAAGAAAGCCAATTTTTTTCTTTAAAATCTCATTATTTAAGAGCCCAAGACAAACGCAGGCAACCTTGCGAGAATGGGTGTCTTTTTTAAAAGATGCCGCCAATATCAGATATTCATGCTGGCTATCAACAAAACTCGAACGTTGAATTCCGATCTGGCTTGTCGGGTTTTTCAACGATTTTATTTTTTGCTGAGTGAGCCGGTGTACTAGCCAGCGACTGCAGTAATGCTCTTGCGCCTTCACCTTATGAGGGGCGTGTAGCGAGGATAAATGCAATTCCCGCTCGACCTGATATTTATTACTGATGTCGTCGTACTCATATCGAAGAAAAAATAGATTTCCGATCCCCAGATGTCGGGGCAACATTTGTGTCATGCGATGGAAAAAACTTTCAATCGGACAGGCAAACTTTTCCGCTAAATCCATAAAACCGGCCTGCGACCAGGTTTTATTCGCAAAAAAGTCCTGTAGATCTTTTTTAATAATTTTTTCCGGGATCAATAAACTACTGGCAAAGTAGCTTGCGGAAAAAAAATTGAACAGCTGTTCGAACGAATCCAGATGCATGGTTAATGAACTCACCGGCCGCACTTTTATTTTGAGAAACTGATAGCCCAATTCCCGGCTCAAAACGAATATCTGCTCAGCTAGGCTTAAAGAGTTGGAAATAAACAGCTGCTTACCTTTATTAAGGATAAAGTGATCAACTCCTGCCAGTTCCGCAGCAATATCTTTCAAATTCATTTGAATCTGCACGGTGACTTTAAAGTGATTTTCTAAAGTTTGCTTCAGTTTATCTCTTAAAACCTCATGAGCGTCTTGCCAGTTTATTGAGAATTCTGTCCGCGCATTATTTGCACTTTCTTCCAGCGTAGGAAAGTGGTTTTTATGCATGTCTAAATAAGATCGCAACAAGGCAAAAAATAAATCATCGACTTCAATGTTATGAGCTCGTGCAATTTCAATCAAAGTTCCGACCAAAGCTTGCATCTTCTTGGGATGCTCCGCCAAAAGTTCAAATATTGTTCCGGTTGGAATTCCGAAAATATCGAAGGGAAGGCCTCCTAAAAACTTCTTATCCAAAAGCTGTTGAATCAATTGGAGCTCTTTTTTCAGCTCCAGAGACACGAGGTTTTCCATTTTTTCTTCAAGAGCATGGGCCAATAAAAGTATTTTTTCGGTTTTGGGGTACTTTTTACCCTTTTCAATCTCATTTAAATAAGACGGAGATAAACCTGTCTTTTTTGAAAGTTCCTTCAATGAATAGCCTTTATCGAGACGCAAGCCCCGGAGCTTAAGCCCAAATACTAAGCGTAATGTTTCCTGATTCAAAAGCATATAAACTCCAAGTCAATGCATAACACGATTTATAAAATTATGCTATTAGCGAATATTCGCTTGAATTCTATAAAAAATTTTACAATGATCATTTCATAAATAGGAGGTTTTATGAGATCTGATCAAGTTTTTAATAAGCCCACTGAATACACACAAAAGCCAAATGTAATTACAAAAATGCAGCGCGTTGAAAATCACCCACCAGTTGGCATTAGTATTTCTGACTTCGAATCCTCGGCGTATTCGTATTCGGATTTATTCCCACCCGAACTGGAAAATCTGTTAACAGAACTGCATGATGACCTAGAAGAAGAAAGACAGACTCTTCTAAAGGCTCGACTTGAAAAACAAGCTCTCTATGATGCCGGAGAAGTTCCTCGCTTTCAGAAAGATCACCCTGCGCGCAAGACAGGTTGGAAAGTTGCCCCCATTCCTGCAGATTTATTGGATCGCCGAGTTGAAATTACCGGCCCCGTTTCAAATACAAAAATGGTGATCAATATGCTCAATCCAAACCAGGATGGCGAAAAGGCCTGTATGGCTATGCTCGATTTTGAAGATTCTATGGGGCCAACATGGAAAAACGTAATTTCCGGAATTGAAAATGTTATCGGAGTTTCGCAAATGAATTTAACTTTCGAACAACCCGGTAATTCAGGCGCGCCTTCAAAAGTGTATAAGCTGGATGCCTCCAATATGGCGCATCCAATGGTGCGCGTACGGGGACTGCATTTAAATGAGAAAAACGTAAAGATTAACGGTACTCCTATTTCTGCAGGCTTATTTGATCTGGCAACGACGGCCTTCCACACTGCAAAAAACTTTCTTCAAACGGGAAAAACCCCGAAATTTTATGTTCCGAAGTGCGAGCACTATTTAGAGGCGCGCTGGTGGAATAATCTTTTCCGCGGGATCGAAGACAGTTTGTCTTTGAAACATGGAACATTAAGAGTGACATTTTTAATTGAAACCTTACCGGCTGCATTTCAAATGGAAGAAATACTTTTTGAAATCCGTGAACGAGCCTGCGGTTTAAATGGCGGAAGATGGGATAAGATTTTTTCGGATATCAAAACTTTAAAGCTGCATAAAGACCGGGTTTTGGCCAACCGAAGCTCTATCGATATGACCATGCCCTGGATGGATAACTACGCAAAACATCTAATTAAAATTTGCCATAAGCGCGGGGCATTCGCCATGGGCGGAATGTCGGCATTTACTCCCGGCCTGGATGCCGAGGTTCGTCGGACTCAGACAGAAAAAGTTATTGCCGACAAAAGCCGTGAAGCCAGCATCGGTCATGATGGCTGCTGGGTCTCACATCCCTACTTTGTCTCCTTAGCCAAATCTCAATTTAAAAAAACCAACCAACTTGATATCATGCATTCGGATCAACCAGCAGAACCGGACTTGTTGCCGCAGCCGATCGGGCCGAAAACTCTCGACGGATTAAGACAGAATATCCGAGTGGGAATTGCGTATCAACAGGGTTGGGATCAGGGCCTGGGCTGCATCTCTTTTGAAAACCTGATGGAGGATTTGGCAACTCTCGAAATCAGCAGAGCGCAGGTTTGGCAATGGCTTTACCACGAGGTTGTACTTGATGACGGCACCCGGGTTAACGAAGGCCTGATTCGATCGCTATTCGAAGAAGAATGCAAAAAAATAATTCTTCAGCAACAGATCACTTCGGCGAATGAAGTTAAATCCTATGTCCTTGCAAAAAACAAAATAGAAAAAGTTTTTTTACAGAAAAATCTTAATAGCTTTTTTACAACTTAAAACCTACAAGGAGAAATATATGCAAAAGATTATGGATTTACAAAACAGTTGGGCCAATGATTCACGCTGGAGCGGCATTAAAAGAGAATACACTGCGCAAGATGTTCTGAAGCTGGCGGGAAGCTTTAAAATTGAACACACTTTGGCCGATCGCGGAGCAAAAAAATTATGGAATCTTCTGCAGCAAACCGAGGC
>JAYTFA010000101.1:0-2844 GCA_043734765.1 Pseudobdellovibrio sp.
CTCAAACCATTTTAGAAACAGACGCCCCAAAAGACAACGGAGGACGCGGCGAAAGCTTCTCTCCAACCGATCTCATTGCAACCGCACTGGGAACCTGCATACTCACAACAATGGCAATAATGGCAGAGCGAGACGGTATTGATATCGCCAGCGCAAAAATGTCGATTGAAAAAGAAATGAGTGCTAATCCCCGAAAAATCGCCAGCCTAAAGACAATCATCGAATTACCGCAAAATATTGCGGCCGACTATCGACTTAAATTGGAAAATGTAGGAAACAATTGTCCGGTTAAAATATCGCTTAATCCGGATATTAACATACCGATTGAGTACAAATATAACATTTAACGTTATTTAGAATGCCCTGAAGGCAGATCAATAACCTGAAATTTTTTATTCATACTTAGGCTCACTTCTTTCGGCAGATTTCTGCGGATACTCTGAACTAAATTATGCTTAATTTTATTTTTTCTGAAGTAACTGCTGTAAATCACGCTGACTTCCCGGGTGGGCACCGGGTGAACAAATTCTTTCAGTTTTTTAGAATTTAGCAGATCCATCGTCGCCAAAAATGGCAGCAACGTAAATCCGTTTTCCTGATCAATCATTTTTTTAAGTGTTTCCAGACTGCTGCTTTCAAACGTCAGGTTTTTGTTCTGATCCGTTGTTTTTTTACGATTTTTACAGATCAAGAGTGATTGTTCGCGAAAACAGTGACCGTCAGTCAGCAACCAGAGTTCGTTCGAATTCAAATCTTTTTGATCTATATTATTTTTTTTGGCGAGGCTAGATTTTTCCGAAACATAGGCCAAAAAGGGTTCGTAAAAAATCGGTTCCGAATGCAGACCCTCATGCTCGATCGGTGTA
The DNA here is from genome assembly GCA_043734765.1 of Pseudobdellovibrio sp. Classification (GTDB taxonomy): domain Bacteria; phylum Bdellovibrionota; class Bdellovibrionia; order Bdellovibrionales; family Bdellovibrionaceae; genus Pseudobdellovibrio. The sequence goes on from JAYTFA010000101.1 coordinate 867, forward strand.
ACTAAAAGACCCAAATCTAATTCCGAATCATCTAACTTCTGAATAATCTGATCTGTTTGCAGTTCTTCTATAGCAATTTTTAAAAACGGATTGGATTGCATAAAATCTTTCAAAAACAACGGAATCAGGTAGGGCGCCAAGGTCGGAATAACACCTATTTTTATCTCTCCGTGAGCTTCATCTTTTTCCTCGATAATCATCTCGTCAAACTTAAGAGCTTCACGTAAAATCACCTTGGCCTGCTTAATTAACACTTCACCGAGTTTTGTGGTTCTGATCGGATGCTCAGAGCGATCAAATAAAATTACCCCGATTTCATCTTCTAACTTCTGAATTTGCATACTTAAAGTGGGTTGAGTTACTTTACAGTGTTGCGCAGCTATTCCGAAATTTTTATACTTATCTACGGCCGTAACGTAACTGAGTTGTGTAAGTGTCATAAAAATCCTTATTTAAAAATCAACGGCAATGTAATTTGCGAGGACTTTCTGGTTTTAGTGAATTGCGTATTTATAAAAAGGCTTTTGAGTTCTTTTTGCAAATAGGTGATGTCTTTGGGATTTTGCACCAACGAGACCAAGCTGTTTGTCAGGAGTTTAAAGTTTTCAACTTTGCCTTGTGGGTTTACTTTCAACCTCAATGAAAGTGCGCCGTCCAGTAGATCAATTTGCTCTAACACCTGTGTTAAGGCGATAAAGACATTTTCCACAGACTTCTGCACTTGCGCTGTACTGAGTCCGCCCACGACATATGGGCGAGGATTTACAAACCAACCGTGAAGAACTAATCGGCTTTTCAGCGGATCGCGATTACCCTTAACTTCAGTTACTCCATGCGGAAAACGAGGATCAAAGATAACCAATTGATTCATCATTGAAGGAATAATATCTACAAAATTGCGAAATTCATAATTGTCGCTGTGTTTATAATTCTGCCAGTAGTTCAGAGTGGTTTCTTTAAGTATTAATGTTTCGCCGCCTTTGAATTCCTTTTTATCCGGAGTCAGCGAATAAACAAACGCCCAGGGCCCATGGGGCACATCGGAATGAAGATTCTGGTAACAACCATCAACATAATAGCTCAGCCAGGGCGGAGAAATATCATGACAGCCCAGGTTTTCGCGCCCCCACTGAACCAGATGCGAATGAAAATTCTGATAAATTTTTTGGGAAAAGTAATGGTAGGCTGGAGTTCTTATTAAATGATATTGATTCTCGTCATACCAGAAATCCCAGACAAATCTTTTTTGGTGGGTGGTTTTTGCATCTCGGAAATTATTTGTGAACTCATTGCGCATTTTTTTGTAATCAGCATAAAAATTTTTGTGAACAATATAATTTTTCATTGCTTATAATGGTACATAAGTTATTCGAATTGATCCAGTCACGTCTTGAATTTTATTTCCACCCCAATTAAAATCAAAATATTGCACCAAGGGCGTGATGTAAAATCTGTACTTAGGCCTGAATTCAACTCCCAATCCTATGATCTGAGTTGTACCCGCTACAACACCGAGATCGTACGATCCACCGGGATCACCGGTTGTTGATACCGACTGTTTTACGTTTCCGGTTGTTTGAAACTGTTGGAAGTTAAGTCCTAAAAATGGCAGTACTCTTTTAAAAACCTGATAGCCGATACTTACACCGGCAGTTCCTGAAATATTTTGCGAACTTCCTTCCCAGGGAAACCCGGAAGCACCGGTTACCCCGTTGTTATCACCACTTTTTTTTGCCTGTTGAAAAGTTGATTCAAAATTCACGCTAAGGTAAAATAAACCCAGCGCAGGGTCTTCCCGATAACTGCCGAATATATTAAGTTTACCCTTTAAATACATGGCGGATGAGTTCTGAAGTCCCCCAGATATAGCAATATTGTTGTTCGGGTACCAGGAAATCCCTGTACGCGTAAAAAATGCTGCAGAAGTTTTTAAATTATTTGTATTAAAGACCAAGGGCCTTTTAGACGGGTCCTGAAA
>JAYTFA010000102.1:0-1500 GCA_043734765.1 Pseudobdellovibrio sp.
GGCATGTCGGGAATTCGATTGGAAGCCAGTGTTCATATCGTAACGGCAAGTCAGTCGGCCATTTCAAATTTAACAAAATGTATTGAAAAAGCCGGTTTCAAAGTTATGGGTATTGTTTTAGATCATTTAGCTTCTAGCAAAGCTGTGCTGAGTGAAGATGAAAAAAATCTCGGCGTCTGCACAGTTGATATCGGCGGCGGATCTAGCAAAGTCGTTTATTTTGTAAACGGCAGCGTGGCTCACACGGCGGTTGTTCCGGTTGGTGGCGCGCATTTTACAAATGATATTTCGGTGGGTTTAAGAACTCCGCAGTTTGCAGCTGAAACATTGAAGAAAAAATACGGATCTGCCGTAGCGTCTTTGGTTTCTGAAGATGACATTGTTGAAGTTGAGGGCGTAGGCGGCCGAAAATCGCGCACAATTCCACGCAAAGAATTAGCTCATATAATAGAAGCCCGTGCTGAAGAGTGTTTGGGCATGATTGCAAATAATATCCGTTCAAGCGGACTTCAGCCGGTTCTGGGTTCGGGAATTGTTATGACCGGCGGAACCAGCAGTCTTGATGGCATTATCGAAATGGGTGAGTTTATTTTTGATATTCCGGTTCGTAGAGGTCTGCCAAAAGTTGTGGGTGGTCTTAAAGATGTGGTTAAGGGCGGGGAGTTTGCAACTTCCATCGGACTTTTAATGCACGGGCTTGAACAGAAGAAAGATTATTATGCACGTAAAGATACGGGCCGGTATTCTGGTAATAGAAGTGATTCTTTTGATGGAATTTCGTCAAAAGTTAAAAAGTTTTTTAACGATTTATTTTAGTGTTCACTGATGAGCACAACAATTTTTTTTCTACGGAGGGTGCATGTTTGAACTTGAGGAAAACGTAAATATCGGGGCCAATATTAAAGTGGTTGGTGTTGGTGGCGGCGGCAGTAATGCAGTTACAACAATGATAGAAACCGGCATGGAAGGCGTTGAATTTATCGTAGCCAATACGGATGTTCAGGCTCTGAATTCAAGCAAAGCCGGATATAAAATCCAGTTGGGCGCAGATCTAACAAAAGGTTTGGGCGCAGGCGCCAATCCGGATGTAGGTCGCAGAAGTGCCATCGAGTCTTATAATCAGATAGTGGATCAGTTAAAAGGTGCCGACATGGTTTTTGTAACTGCAGGCATGGGCGGCGGAACAGGAACGGGCGGAGCGCCGATCGTGGCAAAAATTGCCCGCGAATTAGGTGCTTTAACCATCGGTGTCGTCACTAAGCCATTTATGTTTGAAGGTAAAAAACGCGGCAAGCACGCAGAGTGCGGATTAGCGGAACTTAAAGAAAACGTAGATGCCTTAGTAGTAATTCCAAATCAGAAATTATTGGCCATTGCAGGCGAAAAAACACCTCTTCTTGAAACTTTCAAAAAAGCCGACGAAGTTTTGCACCAGGCTGTAAAAGGAATTTCAGATTTAATCAACATTCGCGGATTAATAAATCTCGACTTTGCGGATAT
>JAYTFA010000103.1:0-6736 GCA_043734765.1 Pseudobdellovibrio sp.
AAACTTTCAACAGATGCTGAGAGACGTGGCCTCCCCCGTTATATCGAACATCAACCACTAAACCCTCATGTTGGGATTCATTGATAAAATGTCTGTAGAATTCTGCATAGCCTGCAGATCCCATATCAGGAATATGCACATAACCCAACTTGCCTTTAGAAATTTCATGTACGTATTTTTTATTTTTTTCGACCCATTCGCGGTACCAGGCGCCGGCCAGGGCCCGGCTGGTTTTAACTACAATTTTTTCTTTGTTTTTGGCATTTTTTCTCTGAACAGTGAGCTCAACTTTCATCGACGCTTTGTTCTCCAGCAATTCATAGAGGTCCGAAGCTTTTTTAAATGCAATTCCGTCCACTGCAAAAATCTGATCCTGTTCTTTCAAACTCACGCCCATTGCCGTTAAGGGTGAAACGGCAGCGCCCACCCACGAATCACCTTTTAAAATTCGTGCAATTTTATAGGACTTGGATTTACTTTCATAGCTAAAGTACGCACCGAGTCTTGCGTACGCGATTCCTGAACCAAAACGGTTGTAATTACCCATCATTTCATAACAATGTGACGTGCCGAGTTCCCCCTGCATTTCCCACATCAGGTCCGAAAACTCTAAACGCGTTTTTACTTTCAGCAAAAGCTGCTGGTAGCGTTTGTAAATGAGGTTCCAGTCGATTTTAGAAAGGTCTTTTCTCCAGAAGTGCTCTTTTTGCAGCGCCCAGGCTTCATGATACATCTGTTGCCACTCAAGGCGCGGATCAATCTTGAGCTTAATTCGGGAAACGTCAACCCATCCGTCTTTTTTTCCGACTTTGCTTTCCTCCGTCGGTTTATTTTTCGTCTCGAGAAGTCTCAGCTTGGAGTCTGAATAAGCCAAGATAAGATTTTTATCTGCACTTAAAAATAATTTACCAATATTTTTCATATAAACTTCGCCGCGAGCGTCTTCAAATTTATATTTATATAATGTAGGACAAACCGGTTCCTGAAACCGATCATGATTCAGAATAGGTTCAATTTCGTTTTTCCAGTAAAGTATTCCACCCTTTATGCCGACTACTTTTACATAACCACCCAGAGGCAACTCAAAAGCCTGAACCCGGTTTTCGATTCCTTCAAAATCAATTTCAATTTTGAGCTCTTCTTTTTTGTCGGACTTTTCTTTTTTGTTACCCTTATCCGGCGCTGATTCGTGTTTAGGATTTTCAAAAGGAGCTTCAAACGGACTGAGAGTTTTATCATTCAGGGAAACCACATAAGGTCTTGTGGCAAATGGAAACCCCAGGTCAAAGTGCGTTTCGTTGTAGTTCGGGGCAAATTCGCGAACACTTAAAAAATATAAATATTTTCCGTCCGGATCAAAGGAAGGAGAAAAATCATTGGATACCGGATTCAATAAAAATCTTAGTTCTGATTTTTTTGTGTCGTAAATCCGAACTGCCGTTCTTCGCGGATCTATCTGAGCCGTGTAAGCCAGGTACCGGCCGTCAGGCGACCATTCCAGATCGAAAGGCCGGTTGAATTCGTTTGTTTCAACTTTCTTAATGGAATTCTTTTTAAGATCCACCAGAAAAACTTCTTTTTTGCTTGTGATGATCGCCACAAAATCTGTTTTAGGTGAGCACTTTATTCCCCAGATTTTTCCCCAGTTGTTTTGCGAAAAAATCTCTTTTTTAACACCGGTTTTAAAATCGAACAGGAATAATCCTTCTTTCAATTCGCCATGCGCTCCGGCCACCACGAGTTTTGACCCATCAAAATTATAACTGGGATAGGCATATCGGATATTTTTATTTACATCCAGCTCTTTAACCACTCCGCTGAACGGAGGAAGCTGAAAAAGATGTCCCCGTGAAACCAGCGCCAGTTCTGCTCCCTGAGGATGAAGATCGGCGCCATGAAAATAGGAACTCCATTTTTCGAAACGTGTTATAGCCTGCATTGCCGTTGTAGCGCAGGAAATTTCCACTTTTGTTTCTTTTTCTGTTGCCACATCGAACGTGTAGATCTCCGACCCGCACTGATAAGCCAACGTGCTTTTAAAGCTTCGTAAGTGCCGGCAATAGTATTCAACATGATTTGTCAGACGCTTTAATTTTTTACCGTCGAGATCGCACGCGTAGACATTTGCCACACCTTCATGATCCGAAATAAAATAAATATTCTTATTAATAATTTCAGGCCGGGTGATATTGGTTTTGATATTTTTTAAAATGCGCTGAAATTTAGCTGAGCCCTGTTGAGTCCACAGCACCCCTGCCGTTCCGCCCTGATAGCGTTTCCATCTTGCCGAATCGCCGGAATTGCGCGCCAAAACCTGAAAGCCGGTATCTTTAAAATAATAAGTGCTTGGGCCCAGATTAATTTTCATAAAATCCCGGGAAATAATATCCAATTCATACACAAAAGATTCGCGGCGAGGATAGCCTTCGATACCGCTGGTAAAATAAATTGTATTATCATTTTTCCAGCCCACGACCCGACTGACACCGAGCCATGTCAATCGGTTTACTTCGCCACCCTCAGCGGAAATTAAATACAGATCACCTTCCGCGGCAGTATCTGTGCTTACAAATGCAATCCATTTTCCGTCTGGTGAAAAGCAAGGTGAAGTGATCAAGCCTTTGTTCGCAGTCAATCTCTGTGCAGTGCCACCCTTACGATCGACGGACCAAAGATCATCGTCAGAGATAAAGGCGATGTGTGTATTTGAAATTGTAGGTTGTGAGTAGTAGCCTTGATTCATTTTGCAAGTTCCCCTTAAGTCCAGTGAAAAAGTCCAGTGAAATAAGCCAAGCCGCGACACGCGCCTGGTGTACTAAGCAAAGAGAGTATGCTTTAATCGCTCAATGATCAAACTTCTCATCATTGCACTCTGCGTTTTAATGAATGCAGTATTATCCTGTATTGAAATGGCCTTTATCACGGTCTCAAAAGCACATGTCAAAAAGCTCGCTGATCAAGGAAAACCTGCTGCAAAAAGAGTCTTAAATCTTAAAGCAAATACTGAGCGCACCCTATCTGTTCTTCAAATTGGTATAACTTTAGTTGGAGCCATTTCTGCCGCCATCAGCGGAGAAGGCGCTATCGAATATCTAAGTCCGCACTTCATGAATTGGTTTACTCTCAGCAAAGATATTTCAGACTTTATTGCGACGGCAGCAATTATTTTGCCGTTGACCTACATTAGCATTGTCATCGGAGAACTTGTGCCTAAATCCATAGCTCTTCGATTTCCGTTAAGAATTGCGCTTATGGGCGGATATGTATTGATTTACCTAGACCGGGTTTTTCACCCTTTTGTTTTTATGCTGGAAGCCTCTACAAAATTTTTAACTAGGTTTGTATTTGCCAATTTCAAATCAGAAGTCACAATTAACACATCTTCCGACGTGGATATACTCAACCTAACCGAGGCCAACAAACAGTACATTTTCAATCTTATCAATGTGGATAAACGAACAGTAAAAGATGTGATGGTTCCTTGGGATCAGGCCACTACAATTTATATTAATGATCACCAATACGAAATTCTCGAAAAGATAAAGGCGTCACGTCACACCCGTATGCCGGTTATAAATGAAAATGATGAGGTTGTCGGCCTGTTGCACGCAAAAGAATTTGTATCTGAATCTGAAATTGCAAAGCTGGATTGGAAACAACTTATCCGCACTATTCCCGAATTAAATCCTAAAGAACCGATTCTCAGCGCCCTTAAAAAACTGCAAAATAAAAAAAGCCATTTGGCCATTATTAAAGATGAAGGCAGGGCTATCGGGATCGTCACGATGGAAGATATTTTTGAAGAAGTGGTCGGCGAAATCTACGACGAAGATGATGATCCCAGCACGCTTCTGTCGGTGAATTCACGAGTGCGCACTATGAATTTGAAGAAATAAACCACTACAGACTAGTCCTAAGTTCAGTCATTTTTATTCCCTTTTCTGTCGATAACAAGACATGACTCAATTTGATCTGGAAATGAAAATTTTTAAAGAGATCGTAAACAAGTACACGCCTGTTGCTGGCTTCAACTTAGTGCTGGATTTAACGGATTACAAAAATGGTACAGAATCAATCCGCGAATTTAAAATTGGCTGTGAAACCTATCCTAATTATATCAATGTCGAATGCCCTGACAAAAACATTGAAACAGTCTTAATTACCTCAATTGAGGGAAAACGACTTACTTATCGTTCAAAGTACCTTTATGCAAAATATTGTTATGACACGCATGACCTCATTGAAATCGAGGATCTCACACCGCGAAATCAGTTTTTAAAAAGATCGATTCAACAAGAAATGGAACTTCTTTGTTATGAGTTACAAAACCCACAGCCTGTTAAGCCAGACTGCTAATTCCGCACCAATTAGTTTGTTATCAAATGAGTCAATAGAGCGTATTCTTTTGAACATATATTTATAAAAGTTAGCATAATTGTTGTTTTCAAATATTTTCCACTCAACCCTATCAAAAGTTGCCAACCTCAGTCCATGATTCGCACGGCTTGATTTTATGATAATGAAATATTCCTTGCCTAGCTCTCTGAGTTCAAAAACTAACTCAGACACTTCATTTTTGGTCTTGTTGTTCTTATTCAATAGGTTCCGAATTTTGAAATATTCTCGCCTTACAACAGCTGCATTAAACTCTAAGCTCATTTAAAACCGCCTTTAAAGCGAAATAAGCAATGCAAATGCCAGCTTAGCTCTTGACTAAAATACCCCCGGCTTTTAAAACAAAATGGAATCACTTATAGGGAGCCCTATGCAAAAATTAAGTCTGTTTTCTATTTTAACATTTTTAACTCTGAATTCTTTCGCCGGCATCAAAGTTGGACTGGTTCTCGACAAAGGCGGTAAAGACGATAAGTCTTTTAATTCATCGGCTTATGAAGGCGCCATGAAGGCCCAAAAAGAATTAGGCATTGAGCTTAAATACGTTGAAGCCAGCGACAACAACTCACTTGAAGTGTTACATCGCAATTTCGCCAAAAAAAATTATGATTTAATTATCGGTATCGGTTTTGCGCAGACCGATGCAATAAAAAAAGTTGCGGCCCTGTTTCCGAAAACTCAGTTCGCAATTGTTGACGGTGAAATCAAGGCCGACAATGTTCGATCTTTATTATTTGAAGAACATGAGGGTTCATTTTTAGCTGGCGCTGCGGCCGCCATAAAATCAAAAACCGGAGTTATTGGTTTTATTGGTGGAATGGATATTCCTATGATCCGCCGTTTTCAGAAGGGTTACGAGGCCGGTGCCAAGTTCGTCAATCCCAAAGTTGTTGTTATTAATAATTATATCGGCGTAACAGGCGAAGCCTGGAACAACCCCGCAAAAGCAAAAGAAATGGCCCTTTCACAGATCGGTCAAAAAGCCGATGTGATTTTTCACGCTGCCGGAGCTTCGGGGTCAGGTTTGTTTGACGCCGCTGCAGAAAAGAAAATTTTTGCCATAGGCGTGGATTCAAATCAGAACTGGATGAAACCGGGCGTGGTTCTTACCAGCATGCTGAAGCGAGTGGACGTTGCCGTTTTTGAAACTATCAAAGCCGCTCAGGAAAAGAAATTCACGGCCGGCGTTATCCGCTTCGGTTTGAAAGATTCCGGTGTTGATTTAGCAATGGATCAGAACAATGAATCCCTTTGGTCTCCTGTACAAAAAACCAAACTTGCAGACATCAAAAAACAAATCGTCAGTAAAAAAATTACCGTTCCAGATTATTACATTACAAAATAATGTCTTATATTGAATTCAGAAACATTACCAAAGTCTTTGGTGAATTTACGGCCTGTCGTAATGTTTCTTTATCGGTAAAAAAATCCACAGTCCATTCAATCATTGGAGAAAATGGCGCCGGCAAATCCACGCTGGTTAAATTACTGGGCGGCCTGGAGCCCGTATCAGCCGGCCATATGTTGATAAATGGTACTGAATATTCTCCGGCCTCTGCGCAGGACGCATTTAAAAATAAAATTGCATTTATTCACCAACACTTCGTTCTGGCAGACCAACTGACTGCGCTGGATAATCTGATTCTGAGCGCCAGTTCCAATCTGTTTTCACTCACTATGAAAAGTTCGGATGATGTTTTATCCCGAGCCAGATTTCTGCTGCAAAGTTTCGGTTGGAGCATCCAGCTGCACAGGTTGGTGAAACATTTAAGCATTGGCGAACAGCAAAGACTGGAAATTTTAAAAGCACTTATGCAGGATCCCGACATTATCATCTTCGACGAGCCAACGGCAGTTTTGGCTCCGCAGGAATCCGAAGAACTTCTGAAATTTATTGTTCAGCTGAAAAATCAAGGCAAAACCATCATTTTGATTTCTCATAAGCTTCACGAAATCAGAAATGTCTCAGACGAAATCAGTATCTTAAGACAGGGACAACTTGTTTCAACCCATGTTCGTGGCGAACTGTCGCTCGATCAAATGGCCGAACTGATGATCGGTCGGAGAATAGTTAAAGACAACTCTGTCATACGATCCGATATCCAAAATGTCATGTTACGTATTCCCGATACAAAAATAGATTTAATAAAATCGGAGATCTTCGGCATCGCCGGAATCGAGGGCAACGGCCAAAATGAACTGATTGCAGACCTATTAGCTGAATTTAAAAAAAATAAATTATCCTATGGCGATATAACCGAAGATCGCATTAAACTCAGCGTATTTGAAGACCTCAGTCTTTCTGAACACATGCTTTTAAAACATAAAGACCTTTTTACCC
>JAYTFA010000104.1:0-2844 GCA_043734765.1 Pseudobdellovibrio sp.
GTAAGCAAAGATCCCGGCTGCGACAGCAGTCAGAAAACATTTCAATTTAACATTCAGAACCTGCAAAGGGTTTCAGTTGAACCTTTAAATGATACTGTCAATTTTAATGAGGCTTCATTAAGTCATGCTAAAGATGAAAATGTATATCTTATTTATATTCATCTGGTTCCTGACCGAATTACTGAGCCAGATAAAAAATTATTTAAAATTTTCAAGGTCAAAAAAGATGATCCTAATTTTTATCTGAATTTAAAAATTGACGACTATACCCTACTTCCCGCACCGTAATTATTGTATTTACAGTCTGCCGAAGGGAAATCCCACCGAAGGATTTGTTTCTTCGCCGTTAGTGGCCGTTGGAAACTTAATTGATTTTATCACTCCGGACACACAGTCTCCGAGCTGCTCGCCGCCGGCCACTGAGTTTTTCTTGATATCCACGTTCTTTACCGTACCGCTGCTTGCGATGTTCCATTCAAATTCAATACGCCCCGATAAGTTGGGGTCAGACAGCAATGATCTTTCATAACAGGATTGAATTTTTCCTAAGTAAGCCTGCATGGCTTTTAAAACCTGTTCGCGGCTCAGGCCTTCCGTACGCCCATTACCACTACCAGTTGATAGCGAAGGTTTACCGACCACTCCACCCTTAACTCCCCGCTTACCGGTTCCTGCTCCTAATCCTGCCGTACCAAAACCACTGCCTCCTACGCTGCTGGTGCCTTTGGTTTTTATCGGACCGCTGGCGCTCGAACTATTGCTTGCGGCCATACCGGCCGATTGCGATTTTAACTCACTGGTGATTGAAGTTGTACCCACATCACTTGTTGTTGTGGTGTTGGTATTTGCTGCGATATTAACATTGGTCGGAACGGCTTTATTACTTTTTGCATCTAACTTTAAACCACCCATTGCGGCTAGTGCGCCCAACTTACTGATATCCACAGGCTTTGGCGGAGGAGGAGGCGGGGGCGTAGGTTTTGGCGCAACGACAACCGTTTTAACAGCAGGGCCTGAAGGTTTATTATCGGCTGTAAGATTACCGACAGGTTTTTGCACAGGCTGCGCCACTAGTTGCGAAATCGGTTTTGACAGAGGTTTCTGTACAACCGGCTCAACTTTTTCAATTGGCTTCGGAAGCGGAATTTTTTTAGGTGGCGGTGGCTCTTTTTTTGGCTTTGGCTTTGGCGGCTCCACTTTCTTTTTGGGAGGCGGCTCAGGCTTTTTTTCTGGAGGAGGTTCTTCCTTTTTAATTTCAGGAGGCGGCACTGGCTTAGGCTCCGGAGGCACAACCACAGGCTTTTCTTCCACTAAAAGTTTTGCAATTCTTTCGGGGGGCTTCCTGACTTTGGGTGCTATTTTTTCCTTGGGAATGAGCAACATAAGTATAACCAGAAATAAATGAAGTATAAACGAGGCGATAACCGCTTTTTTAGCCAGCACGTCCGGATTAAATAATTTTTTTTTATCTAAATCTACTGTGGTGGGAACGTAACGGAAGTAAAGTTGGGTTTTTGGGTCGATCTCAACTCTTAAAACATCGTAAAATGAAATTTGAATCTGAATGCTATTCTGGCTCTCTTTTATGCGCTTTTCTTTCAGTAACTGATCTTTAGATAAAAAGTTCTGACCGCGAATCGCAAAAACATTTAAACTTTTGGGAACCTGAAATATAGCTTCCTGAAAATCATACTTGCTCAGCGACCACCGAAACGGCAGCGATGGTATGTGGATCGAATCATCGTAAGTAGGACCAACGACAATTGTTTCACGGTATCCGAATTCCTGAACGTCATAGATTTGATTATTCCATAGCACCAACGATTCAATTTTTTTACTTGGATAAGTGATGGAGCTCTCGTGTTGACGGGTCATCTGCTGAATAAAATTTTTATCCACCATTGCGGATATTTCTTCAGTGGTGTGAACTTCAGCGTGTTCATGCGCTTCAGCTTTTCCGATGGCGGCTTCAACCTGAAAAGCAATTCGGGATAAAGTCAGCTCCGGAGCCTCTTCCGGTTCCTTTGTCGAATCAATTTTCAATTTATTTAAATCAACTCTTTTAAGTTCCGGCGGAATAATCTGGAACGTGATTTTGCCGGCGCGAATATGGGTCTGACTGGTCACTTCGGTTTTAGCCGTAATTTTTTTATTATCCACAAAGGTGCCGTTGGACGAACCTAAATCAGCTACAAAAACTTTTCCGTCTTCCAACTCTATCTGTAAATGTTTTCTGGAAATAGAACGGTCTTCAATAATTAAATCAACACCCTCTTCACGCCCCACAGAAATCAATTTTTTATCAAATTTGTTTTCAAAAAATTGATTGCCATCCTGAAACAGCCTGACCGTGAACTCAAATGATTTAATTTTATCTAAACCGGACATCTATAAAACTTCTTCAATCCACGGATGAGTCTGGGAGTACTGTTTACGATTTGCGGGAAGCTTCGGCAAGGTCTGTGAATAAAGTTGTTGAAAACCGAATTTTTTATACATCGACGCAAGCCCAAGTTGACTGAGCCCTGTTTTCTGATCGAATCCTAAAGAAGATTTGAAATAGTTTTTTGCTTTCTCATAATCCTGACTGTACATTTCAACAACGCCTAACCAGGAAAGAGCCTCAGCGTTTTGGGGCTTCATTTCCAGATATCTATTGAAGGCCAACTTTGCCATCCCGTAATCCTGATTTCGCAGATAAATCTGGCCTAATTTTTTGATCAGCTCCGGCTGGTCGGCTTTGTCCAATAAGGATTGCCGGATTCCCTGAACCTCAGCAGTGGCTTTAACTGTTCCAGCAGGCTTTCTGGTTTTAACTTCATCAATCGCTTCATCAACCAGGTA
>JAYTFA010000105.1:0-6169 GCA_043734765.1 Pseudobdellovibrio sp.
TTTAATTCAGTTAATAATTCTTCGATATGGGCCGTCGAAATGGGGTCCAGCGCTGAAGTGGGTTCATCCAGCAACAATAAATCAGGTTCTGTTGCTAAAGCTCTGGCAATACAAAGTCTTTGCTGTTGACCACCGGAGAGCGCGGTTGCCGAAGAGTGCAACCTATCTGAAGCCTCTTTCCACAAACCCGCCATTTTTAACGACTCTTCAACTTTATCATCGAGGAAAGATTTCTTTTTAACGCCTCGGACCCTGAGCCCGTAAGCTATGTTTTCATAAATAGTTTTAGGAAAGGGATTGGGTTTTTGAAATACCATTCCTATTTTCATCCGGACTTCAATGGGATCGATATCTTTGCTCAGAATGTTAATGTCATCGGGGTAAAGCTTAATCTCGCCATTGTAATGAACCGCCCCGTAGAGATCATGCATCCGGTTAAAACAACGGAGCAATGTGGTTTTACCGCAGCCCGAAGGGCCAATGAGGGCCGTTACCTTATTCTGAAATACGGGCATTGAAATGGCATTAATAACATTTTTACTGGTGTATCCGAAAGTTAAATTAATAACTTCGGCTTTTTTAGTGCTCATTAATTATTTTCGTCCGTAATCATCTTGGTAGCGAACAATATCATCTTCGCCGAAATAGCTGCCGACTTGCACTTCGATGAATTCAACAAGAGAGCTTGTTCGGTTTAAAATGCGATGTTTAGCGCCCTGTGGAATAAAAATATGTTCACCTTGTTTTAAAATTATTTCTTTATCATCGAGCACAACAACCGCCTGGCCTTTGACGATAACCCAGTGCTCGGCCCTTTTTGCATGGGACTGATAAGAGATTTTCTGCCCGGCTTCCACGCGGATTATCTTAGATTTAAAGTAGAGCTCATCATGCAGCACTTCAAAACGACCCCAGGGCCGATTTTCAAAAACGTGCTCTGAAGTAATTTTCTCGTCATTCAGCTTTAAAGTGTCCACAAGTTCTTTAACTTTTTGCGACTCGCCTTTTTTACAGACCAGCAGCGCATCCGCGGTATCCACCACAATCAAATCATCGCAACCTATAATGCTGTATTTTTTATTTTGTTTTGAGAAAACCGAATTGGCCTTGGCGGCAATCTGCACCGGTTGTTTTTTTAAACTCCTTTGACTAAAAGGCGTGCCTTCGGTGACTTCCACTAAGGCGTCCCACGAGCCCACATCACTCCAACCGATATCACAGGGCACGCAGCGGAGTTCAGATGAATTGAGCTTTTCGATGATGGCGTAATCCAGAGAAATATTTTTTAACTTTGCATAAATTTCTTCGATATTTGAAAGATCTTGTTTGAGCTCCGAGATTCGCGACCAGATTTCCGGCTCATGCTGTTTAAAAAGTTCAATCATTTTTGAAACTTTAAATATAAAAATTCCGGCATTCCAAAAGTAGTGCCCATCAGCTACAAAAGCCTGCGCCTTCTCAAGACTCGGTTTTTCGTGAAACTTCAATACTTCTGTGGCTTTTTGAGTGTTAACGGCTCTTTCTTTAACCTGAATATAACCAAAGCCGATTTCAGGATTTCGGGGCTTGATTCCCAGGGTTACCACAAAATTATCGGATGCGGACTGAACTGCTGCCATCAGCGCCTGATCGAACTCCTGTTGTTTCTGAATGAGTGCATCCGAAGAAAAAACGCCTACGACTTCGTTGGCTCTGCCTGTGAGTTCCAAATATTTACAGGCCAACGCTACAGCTGCTGCCGTATTTTTACCGGTGGGTTCGTAAAGAACTTTTTCTATTTTTAAATTATTCTGAATGATATCTTTTTCAGTCATGTCCTTAAGACGCTCTGAGGTAACCAAAAGGCCACTGCCATATTTCTGAAGGCGCTCAATAGTCAGTGTTTGTAGTGGCTTATCCAGAAGTTCACAGAACTGTTTCGGGTACTTGGTTCTGGAGATGGGCCATAATCTGGTGCCGCTGCCCCCGCTTAAAATAACAGGTATAAAGTTCATGCTTAAATTCATGTTTCAGATAGTGCCTTTTTTTAGATTCGGCATCAAGAATTTTGGCTTCAAGTTTGCTTTAAGATACAAAAGTACGATTGAACTCTAGAAAATGAGCCATCTAGACACCAGTTTTGGAGTAAAAGATCAATTTTACAAATAGCATGCATGAATTTTAACCAACCAAGGGGAACAAAATGATAAAGAATCTACTTACCGCTACACTACTACTTTTAGTCACTTCTGAATTATTTGCACAAAGTGTAGTAATCAGAGGAGTTCGATTGTCAGGATCAGGCTGCACTGAATCTAGCGCCACGGCCAGTATCACACCGGATGGCCAATTGCTTTCATTATTATTCGATAACTACGCAGCTGAGATCGGAATCGGTTCAAAGAACCCGGGTGCAACCTCTCTTAAAAAAGACTGTCGGATTTTAATTGATGTCGATGTTCCAGCCGGAATGCAATATGCCATTGAGCAAACAGAGTATCGCGGCTTTGCGGCCCTTCCCGCTTCGGCTTACGGCTATCACCGATTTACTCAGGTGATACCGAACCAAATGGTGCCATCCCTGAGAGAAGCCCAATTGCGCGGCCCTGTTAGCGGCAATTATGAAGTTAAAGTGGCCAATAAACCGGGACGCTCGCCTTACTCAACCTGTAATCAGGCACAACAGACAATTGAATTATTATCGGAACTTTCAGTGGCCTACTTACCGAACACCAGCAACCGACAAATGGCGATGATCAATTTGGATTCAGTCGACACCGGAATCAATTCCCGATTTAAATTAAGCTGGAGAAGCTGTCGTTAATTCGAGTCGTTAATTCTTGTGGTTAGTCACTTCTGACGGGGATTCCCGCGACAAGCGCAGAGCGGCGCTGCCAGTGAAAACTTCTTCATACCTTCCCCCTCAGTAAGATTGCAATATATGTATTGCAATCTTACTGAGGGGGCTATAAATAAGTATTTATGAAGAAATTAACCGACGAAGAATTAAGAAAAGCATTTAGATACTGGCTCTTAAATTACAGCGAGCGGAAAGTCGATGAACTCCTCCACCCTTTTCTATCTGAGAAAATAAAACCATTTACTATGGGTGATCAAGGTTGGCTTAAAACGACTCGCAAAGGGCTATTTTTATCAGCTGCAACTGTCGCAAAAAAACTAACAGTGGCCAGAGCCGCTTATTCTAAATACGAAGAGTGCGAAGAACGGGGTTCAATTACTTTGGCAACTTTAGCCAAGGCAGCAGAGGCCATGGATTGTGAACTGGTTTATGCGATAAGACCGAAAAATAAAAAAAGCTTCTCTAACATCATTTGGGAAACACTACTACCTCAGTCGCAACTTCATCCGTGGATAAAAAAATGTGATCCAAAAAAAAGAGGCGAAGCATTGGCCCATGTCGCGGATAAGTTAATGAATGATTCGAATTTCCGCAAAAAACAGTGCTGGTCTCAACGGGCAAATAGATAACATTACGCCAACCTGGGGCCTTAATTCAAATTATCAAGCCAGATTAAATACTTGGCTTTGAATTGTTTCGGATTTTCGAAGTAAAATAAATTAGTAAAGCCTTTGCAGTTATCATAGTACTTATTCTCGAAGGCTTTTTGTTCTGGGAAAATAGTTTTATATAAAAAAAGTGACTCGCAGGTTTTTTTATTATTTTGTTTGATACTATAATAGGTCGGCAGAAGTCTCAGATAGTCTACAAAAAAAGGCTCTTTCATAAAATCCACTTTAAAATCAGAAACAAAACTATCATATTTTTTACTATCCAGATAATAGGTTAATTTGGCATGGCAGGCTTTTACGTTGATCGGATAATATTCACAGGCTGCTACAATATTTTCATTTCGGGGGATGGTAGATTCCTGATAGACTGAGTTAACAAAACCGAATGCACTGTACAGTCCGGCTAAAAAAAGTATGTACGCGATTGGCCGAAAACTGAAATGCACATGAAATTTTTTATTCGAAACAAACTGCTGAAAAAAGAGAGCAAAGACCAGACTCAGATAAATTAAACTTGCCGGATTTTCGAACGGAAACTGAAATAATATTTCGGGAAGCAAAACTGCAAATGATCCTACCAGAAAGAAATTTTTTCCGGTAAAAACCCATTTTCCCAACTGAAAAATCACCGCGAAGAAAAATACCCCTGCCGCTGCCAGAAAAACCCAGCCGAATTGGGCACCCCACTTCAAAAATTCAGAGTGCGGCTGATCAAAATAATTGTACTCAGAGGGCTTAAACGAAGATTCCATTTGGTAGGGTTCAATCTCCCCCATAAAGCGACCCACCCTAATTCCCCAAGGGTGATCTTTGATCATTTGAAGCGTGGACTCATAGAGAGCCAGGCGTGCGGCGGTGTTGTTATCTTTTACGGCCACGATGTTGTTCTGGTTGGCCGGTGCATACATACACGCAAAATAAAGCACGAAGGACAAAACAACAAAAAATAATTCTTTTTTAACAATTTTATATCGAAGCACCAAAACAAGCCACAGGCCCAGTCCCAACCAGGCAGATCGGCTTCGGCAGTAGAGAATAAAGAAAATCCAACAGGAAAAAATAATGAGTTTGAACCATTGAGGGATTTTATCCCTGTACCGGGTCCAATGAAATAAAAAAGGCAGCGTTAAAAGAAAAAATTCGGCAAACATATTTACATTGCCGAAAGTACTCAATAAAGTGCTGATGTCGGTGGATAAATTATTTATTCTGGTTTCATAAAACTCATACAGCGAAATGGCCAGAATCGTGATGACCGTCAGAAAAATAATATAACTTGTTTTCTTAAAGACGTTTTCCAGATCCAGATTCAATGAATAAAGCCAGAGTATTAAGGCACAAAAACTCAAAAACTTAAAAATATACAGAAAGTCGTACAACTGAAAAGCGTAAACATGATAACCGACCTGAAAAGTGATAATAACCAGTAAGCTCAGTAAAATTGCACGCGGAAATTTGGGAATGCTGATTTGGTTCGGAATAACTAGCCATGCAAGGGCGCCTGCCAGAAAAAAGAGGGTCAATTTAGTAGAATAATAATTGGCATTGAGCCGGGTCCACCACGCAACAGGAATAATAAACATTAACGAGCACAGGAGGTATTGCACTATATTTTTTAGATATATATTTAGATATATATCTAGAAATGTATTTATTTTTATATTTTTGAGCCTGGAGATCATATACAAACAAGCTTAAATTAATTCATTTATATAAACAATCTCATTTTGAGACACTTCCCTATACAGATTGTGATCACACGACTAACTTTTTGCTTAAGGTAGCGGAACGATATTACTCCAGAACCAATACGTTTCGCTTATGAAGGCCCCGGATTTGCGAGGTGTTGGATGAGGTTTTATATGCATAAACTAACTTCTGCTGTGCTTTTTCTGGCTACGTTGGGTTTTTTTCAAATTACTATGGCCGCCAGCTCTTGCCAGATTATGGTTCATAACAGCCAGGCCTCGGCTTACAGTCCCGAAGTTACCGTCGTTATCGGTACCGACCGCCAGGGAGCAGTGTCCGCAAATATTGCATCAGAAATTATCTCTCAGTTATCGTTACAGCCGGGAGTAAAGATAAATCTTATCAACTTGGCGAAATTACCTAAGTCCATTTTCAAGTCTGACTATTTCGATAAAAAATCCGCAGCCTTCGAGGCTGATTTTGTAGCCCCTATCAGCCGTGCCAACGGAGTTATTTTTGTAGTGCCTGAATATGACGGCGCCGTGCCGGGTATCCTTTCTTACTATTTGAATCATATGCGTTCGAGCTTTAACAAAAAGCAGGTGGCACTCGTTGGAATATCGGCTGGAAAATGGGGCGCAAGATCCGCTTTGGACGGCTTTAAAGGAACCTTAACCCATAGAGGGGCAAGAATTTTAGGAGACCTGCAAATCAACATTGAGAAAGTCGGAGATAAAATCGAAAATGGCCACCTTTCAGATGCCGATTCTAAAAATAGACTTTCGGCAGCGGTTAACGAATTAGTCAAGACGCTCCAACAAGAACCCGGTGGACTGGCGAGCCAGAAATCAGTGGCAAAATTAGCTGAGGCTCTTAAAGACAAACCCCTGGAACTGAATTTGAACAACTCCAATTCGGTTCAGGGCAAATTAAGCAATGTTATTTTGAATGAGAACGGCACATTGGCCTA
>JAYTFA010000106.1:0-5416 GCA_043734765.1 Pseudobdellovibrio sp.
ACCTCTATTATAATTTTTTTCTGACCGACTTATCTCTGCATGAGTACGTGGGCCAACTTCGATATCGAATCTCAGAATGAGACAGCCTGCTATCCACAAACCAGTTAACTGACCAGCAATTTTACACCGTCTTGTTCTGTAGCATCCACTCAGTCCTTTTGGACTGGTATGAAGACTGCTTTTGCATAATATATCGTAAAAGGAGTATTTTATGAAAAAGTTTATATTGTCTTCACTTGTTGTGTTTTTTTCAGTTGCGGTTTTTGCTTTTGACACAGAGCCGGTTGATCGAAAAAAAAATGATTTAAACAATCAATCTTTTGAATTACTGATTAAAAATATGGATATGATCAAGATGTCCGGTGATGTGTTGCCAAATGAAAAACTGAAACCGATTTTAGAAGAACTCGCGGATTTTATCGGCGACCATCTGTTTTCGATTATGAGCGGTGATAAAGATGACTACGATGGACGAATAAAAAACTTTACGGCAGACTGCGCACAACTTTCTGAACGCAGAACCGTGGCCAAATGTCAGATTATAATTCAATACAAACCCATGGGTGAAACCGGAATTACATTCTATGTCGGTTTAGATAAAGATAAAAAACCTGTAAGCATTCTGGAAAACCGCGTAGAAATTTCCAGAGGCGACTAATTTTTCCAGATTCTCAATTTTAGGAGCCGAGACATCAAGTCGGCCTAAATTTCCAATCGCAAATTCACCCCAAACCTGCAAATTACGCCAAATGTTATAAAAACCCAAACTGAAGCCCATTCCCGCTCATTAGTTCACCAATTAGCTATTGAAGTTGACAATTAATTCGTCCGAGTGCCCAATGATTCTATTGAGGAGTTCGCATGAAATACATACTGTTGCCCGCAATATTATTTATCTTAATGCAAAATTCTTCAGCTCAAGAAGCGACTGAGCATCACGACGGTCCCTGCATAAAAATCATGGATGCCTGTAAAACTGCCGGCTATAATAAATCTTCCCCCAGTGAAAAAAAAAGTTTGTCGAAAAACTGTTTGCAGCCGTTGCTCAGCGGGCAAAAAGTTGAGGGCGTAACAGTTAACCAGAATGACCTTGAAGCCTGCAAAGCCAAAAAGGCTGAAGTTAAATCTAAGAAGTAAGAAAGAAAAAGAAAAGTAAAATGGCCACTTTAATATCTGCTTATCAGCTCTCGAAATCTTTTGCTTCAAAAACCCTATTTCAGAATATCTCATTTGCTATTGATACTTCGGAACATATCGGGCTGATCGGGCCCAATGGTGCCGGAAAATCAACGCTCCTCAGTTTGCTCGCTGAAGAGCAGAAGTCAGATAAAGGCCAAATCTCTTTTGCAAATAATTTAACTCTCGGTTATTTGAAACAAAAACCGGTCTTAAATCAGGATGAGTCCATTTATGATTCGTTAATGAATGTAACTGATGATATTTACGATGCCGATCATATGCAGTTGGCATTTGAGCTCATTTCAAAAATGGAGCTTGACCGTTTTCCTGAAGGCTCTGATAAAAAAGTAGGGGAACTTTCCGGCGGCTGGCAAAAAAAGGTGGCGCTGGCCCGGGAACTCATGAAAAAACCGAATTTGCTTTTGCTGGATGAGCCTACAAATCACCTTGATTTAGAAAGCATCGTATGGCTTGAAGAATTTTTACAGAAAACCACGGACATCGCACTTTTAATTGTAACCCATGATCGACGCTTTTTACAAAACACCTGTCAGGTTATTTTTGATTTAGATCCGCAACTGCCGAACGGAATACTGCGCACCAATGGACCTTATACTGATCATCTCGAAAGCAAAATGATGTTGTTTGACGGCCAAAAACGCCTTGAAGACAAACGCCGCAATACGATGACCCGTGAAAAAGAATGGCTTGCACGCGGTCCTCAGGCCCGCTTAACCAAGCAAAAGGCCCGCATCGAGCGCGCTTACGATATTATTGATGAAGTAAAAGACCTGGAAAATAAAAACGCAAAAAAAGCTCTCGATCTGGATTTCGGTGGCAACTCCAAATCACCTAAAAAATTAATTGAAGCCATCAAGATCAGTAAATCCTACAGCGGCAAAACCTTGTTTCAGGATTTCAGTGCGATGATCCGTCCTGGCCATCGCTACGGTTTGATCGGTCCGAACGGAAGCGGCAAATCAACGCTGTTAAAGTGCCTGATCGGACGTATTCCTGCTGATTCCGGAACCGTGTTTGTAAATGATGATATTGAAATCTCCTATTTTGAACAGGGTAAAGACCAACTTGATTTAACAAAAAGTGTTTTAAAAGTTGTTTGCCCCGAAGGTGATTATGTTCACTTTCAAGGACAGCCCGTTTATGTAAGATCTTATTTAAGCCGGTTTTATTTTAAAGCGCAGCAAATGGATATGCCGGCATCGCAACTCTCAGGGGGAGAGCTCAGTCGTCTTATCCTGGCCAAGCTCATGTTAAAACAGGCCCACGTGCTGATTATGGATGAACCGACCAATGATCTGGATGTAGAAACCCTTGAAGCCCTCAGTGATTGTCTGAGTGAATTCAAGGGCGCTGTCATACTCGTCAGTCATGATCGTTATTTTATGGATCAGAACTGTGATGTGATCTGGTCTTTTGATCTGCTGACAAATACCATTCTGACTTTTGCAGATACTAATCAATGGGAAGACTGGTTCAAGTTAAATAAAAAAGCTTTGAAAAACCCGGACAGCAAATCAGCCAAATCAAATAGTCCGAGAGCCGGCCTCAGCTATAAAGAAAAAATCGAGTTTGAAAAAATTGAAGGTTTGATCGCAGAAGCGGAGGCTCAACTCAAGTTTTTACAGCTCGAATTGAGCAAACCCGAAACCCAAACCGATTACAACCGGCTATCACAGTTGGGAAAAGAAATTTCGTCGGCAGAAAGTAAAGTAGAAAAACATTTTGCACGCTGGCAGGAACTCACCCAAAAAAATGGTGGCGCAACATAAAGTCATTCATCGAACTGAAAGTACCAAGAAGTCCCCAGATGCGTCCTGTTCAATTTGACGATTTAGATTATTCGCTGAGATAAATTGCGCCTTATAATTCAATGCGTAAACAGATGACCAAAGTCTTGATTGTCGATGCAATTAGATAACTTTTTATTTTTTACGGAGGAATTATGAAGTTGGCTAATCTTTTTTTGGCGGCACCGCTTTGTTTTGCATTAACTTTATCGAGTTGTACGAAAGTTAAATCTGAAAATCCTGATGGGTCAGCTGTTGCCAGATTATTATGGACAGAAAAATCTGCCGATACCCCGGCTCAGATTAAAATAATCAATCAATTCGGCGAGGCTATTAAGGGCGCTCAGATATTGATCGGCGATTCGCAGGGCTCCCCATTCAGAAATAATTTTTTAACAACGGATACAGTAGGCTCTGCCCTGGTTCCGATGGAATGGTCCGCGCCGGCCTCTGTAACAGTTGATGCCAAAGGTTACATTCGCCAAACTCTGTTAGATGTTAATCCGGGAAATCTTACACTTAAGATGAGCGCTGCCTACCTAACACAACGGCCCGAAGTCCGCGGAAATGTGCTGCAACTTCCGGTTGTTAACGGCGATAAACTTATTGATTTTGCTTTAGTTATGCCCGCCGTTGCAAAATCTGATCTTTTAAATTTCGATGTAGGTCAAGTGATCAGCCCTTACACCGATACTCTTACGGCTGCCGGACAAACCAACGAAGTTCCAAGCAATATCTCGCTTCCGAAGCAGAGCGAAAGTTACTTCATTAATGTAACTCTTGATAAACCTATTTACCGTCTGAAAGTTCCGACTCTCGGGCCAAAAAGACTTGTAACTGTGCGTGGACGCTTTGTTTTCAAAACCGTAATCTCTGAGCTGCGAAATGGAAAACCCTTTTCTGAGTTGATCAATTATTTCTCGATTCTTGGCGGCGGTATTCGTGAAACAACTGTAACAGGTGCCGTAACTAATTTAGATATTCCGGCGAACGAATTAGTTTTCAATAACACCTTGACCGTCAATTCTGCGGCTACCCAGGCTGATGAGCTGCTATTAGTATTGGCTACCAGCGAAATTTCGGGTTCTATGATACCCACCGATATTAAAAGAGCCGTTACCGGACAGGCCACAAAACTCCAGTCGCTATCAGGAAGCTCTGTCTTCATCGTGAGTGTTATTAAAAAGCAGGCTGATTTCAACTCACAGGCCCCGGGCTCTGATCGAATGAGTGCCTCTTTACTGCCTTATTCTGCAAACGCCGCACAAAAAATGTTACCATTGATTGCCAACCCTACAATTGCGAATTCTGGAAACTATGTTATTACACTGCCGAGCGCCCCAACAACCGCCGGTATTTTCCCGATTGCTGTTTCCGCCTCTATCTCTGATTTAGTTGAGGCACAGGACGGCGGTAAAACCTTCTTACAGCCCGATAAAAAATGGGAAGTGCTCGGACTCGGCTGGGGTCAACAGATCCATTTACCGAAATGGCCGCTTGATAATGGCTCAGCACGTAAACGCGTCGAAGTTAATTACATCGGCTCGACAACAAGTAAAACAACCAGAATGGATGATAGCCTGATTGAAAACGCTACTCACATCACACATGCTTCGACAGATTTCTAAAGCCGCATTGGTACTTCTGCTCTCAGGTTGCAATCTTTTTGAACCACGACCTGAATCTGCAGATAAAATAATCGAAAAAGCTTCGCAGCAAAAAATATTTTTTGCTGCGAATGATCTCGTTTGGAGAGCAGCGCACTCGGCTATTAAATATACGATTGCCAATGAAAACCAGGACTATGGAGTCATTGAAACTGATTTTATAAAAGCCGTGGATGGTTGGCTTCCACCGGATCAAACAAAGCCCCAATACAAAAGTGCCCGTTACAAACTGACTCTGAGTTTCGCAAAAGGCAATACAGGCGGCCGAAATTCCACACGGGTGACCATTGAAAAAAAAATAGAAGTGTTTCGGGATTTTATTTCTGAAACTCAGGTTGTTCAATCCGATGGATTAGAAGAACAAAGTATTTTTTATCGAATTGAACGTGAAATAGTAATAGCTCAGGCACTTAAAAAAGCTGCGAGCGTTTCCGAGTAATTAAAGCCAGTTGTTTTGCTTAACTATGGTTTGCCATTTTTCAATGAACTGATTTCCATCAACACGCTGACCGGTTATTTTTGCCAGAGTTTCCGCGCTCAGATGCGCGATTTCCTTATCGGAATCAAATAAACTTTTTACAAAAAAATGTCGATCGGCAACCCCTGCTGACAATGACAGTTTTTCTACAATTTGTTTACGGATCCACAAACTACTCTTTTTATTGAAATTATAAGCCTTGTTCAACTCTTCGCCTAATATGTTTTTATTCTCTTCAGTTAAATGAGTTGCTAAAATTTCTACTGCGGCTGATCTCACAACCA
>JAYTFA010000107.1:0-10513 GCA_043734765.1 Pseudobdellovibrio sp.
CGATGGCCGATGCATTTAAATATTTTATAACTTGTTTTTTTGAGATATGCGCGGCACCCGCCTTAATATAGGGCTGCACGATACTTCTTCTATCGAGCATCATGTAAACTAAAGACCCATCTGCGATCTTGCTGCTCTGTTGAACGGTGCGGGTGGAGTTTGTATCAGACTCCTGACTTTCATAAAAAGAATCGGTATAGCTTGTTTCAAGGGCCCATTTTTCCAAAAAGAAAAATGAAAGTGAAGCTGATTTTGAATCGGTCTGGTAGAAATTGCTCGCATTAAAAGTCTTTTTTGAATAACCGTACGACAGCCCGAGTTCAGTCACAAGTGCCTGCGATTTTGCGCTGAAAAATACAATCAGAATGGTCGTCAGGTAAGTGCGTAAAGCCATGGTTTATTTTAGCTTATTTCAATTAGTAATCCGCTACATGGACATTAAATCTATACTTAAGACGCACAAAACCGTCAGACTCGACTTTGGCCCGTGGGGGATTCGGAAAAAATCTGGCATCTTTAAAAGCAAAAACGGCCGCTTCATCAAAAGGTTTATAGCCACTGGGCTGTTTGATGTAAGCCGAATGAAATTCGCCGGTAGACGTGAGCCAGACCTCTAACGTCGTTGACCACACTTTGCCCGCAAGCACATTTTTTTTGTAATCCAGAGTGATGCGCTCCCAGTAATAACGGACACGCTCCACCCATCTTACATAAAATAGATCTTCAACACGGCTGTAAAAGGAATAATAAGTATTTGCGTCGGTATTTAAATTTGTAGCGTTGGAATCGTTGATGTCGTTAGGTAGGATTGAGCTAACGGAAGAGTCCTGTGTTACCGGCATTTGCTGAACATTCGGTTTGGATTTTGCAAACTCGGGAAGGTCCCCATCATCCTGCGGCTTTTGGGTTTCCGGAGTGGATTTCATCGGCTTGGGCGCTGAGTTCCGGGTTAAACCGAGATTTGCAGACTTTGTTTCACGTTCAACTCTCTGGGTTTTCTCGGATTCAAACCTTGCGATACGGGTAGGGTCATTAATTTTTTTTACTGTGCTCTGCAATTGTTTAATGAGCCGTCGGCTTCGTTCGATTTTCTGCTGCAGACTTTCTTGGTTTTGATCAATTATCTCAATTTGAGTCACTTCAGTTTTTTTTCGATCGATATTAAATTTTTCTGCGAAATAGAGCGTACTGGTGGTTGCCAGAAAGTGAAATACGATACTGAAAATTATAAAAAAGCCCAATTGTTTCACGCGCTTAATTTAGTCTTAATTCCTACTAGCCTCAAGTCGAAAGAAGCACTTTTAAGCTCAAGTTGAAACACTTTTAGGCCGATAGGTCAGTATCGGTGGGGGTACCATGGGTAAAGTTATTGATTTAACGTCTAGGCTGAAAACTTTAGCGCCAGCTCAAAAGGCTAAAGAAACTGCAAATATCGTGGATTATGACGAGCAAAAACAAAAAATTCTGATTCACGAAAGACGACAAATCAAACGAACCATTCTTACTGAATTTGTAAGCGCCATGGTGGTTGTGCCGGAAAAAGGCCTTTTGAAAGTGGCTATCTACGATATTTCCGAGCAGGGTATTTCTTTTGATATTGAGTTTGATCAAGGGTCATTTAAAATGGATGAAGTCGTTTCGATGCGGGTTTATCTAAATCATAAAACATATTTCCCGATTACCGTCCAAGTTAAGCATCTAATTGATGAAACTACAGAGGGTGTTTTGCGCCATGGATCTGTGTTCTTAAGGCAACCAGCAACTGATGCTGCGCTACAGTATTTTGTGAAATTTATTGAGTCTGTCAGTCAGGCCTTGAAAAAAGACAATGGTGATTTGATGGTGCCTAAAATTTCCTGAGTTATTCGTTGAATTAAAATAAATAAATAAAAATAGAGTGTGACTTTAGACCTCGTGTAATGTCGAATTTAAGTAGCAAGTATTGCTAAATTTAATTTGATCATGGAGGTCAATTTGACAGTTAAAACGAAGCGTCGCAAAGTTGTTCTGGATACGAATGTAATTCTATTTGATGCCTTTGCTTTGTTAAAGTTTGGTGACTCGGATATTCATATTCCATTTGCCGTAATCGAAGAAATAGATAAGTTCAAACGGGATCAAGGTGAAAATGGTCGAAATGCTCGTCAGTTTAGCCGCTTTGTTGATGTCTTAAGGGGTAAGGGTAGTCTTGCTCAAGGCGTGCAGATCGATAATCACGAAACTTATGTTTATATTACAACAGATTTGGGTGTTTCAGGAATCGGTACCGAGTTAGACCAAACCAAAGCAGACAACCGTATTTTAAGCACGGCGCTGGCTTTGCAGAAACAGCATCCTCGCTCCAAAGTAGAACTGATTTCTAAAGATATTAATCTACGCATTAAAGCCGATGTTTACGGTATTTATGCTACTGACTATGATAACTCAGATGTGAACCAGGAAGATCTTTACGAGGGTTATCAGGAATTTGAAGTGAGCCCTGAAAAAATTGATCAATTTTATCAGGAGAAAAAAATAACAATTGATAACAAACTTTACGGCAATCAATATGTTATTTTAAAAAATGCCGCTAACCCGAACCACTCGGCCATTGGCCGTTATTCATTAAAAGAAAAAGCCATCATTCCTTTAATCAATCCGCCTGACAGCATATGGGGTATCACCGCCCGGAATGTAGAACAGAGTTTTGCACTCGATGCATTGTTGAGTGATGAAGTTATGATGGTCTCGCTTGTTGGAAAAGCCGGAACAGGTAAAACACTTTTAGCCATCGCTGCGGGATTATATAAAACACTCGACGAGGGTCGCTACCAAAAACTTTTAGTTTCACGTCCGATTTTTCCGATGGGCCGTGATATAGGATATTTGCCGGGTGATATTGAACAAAAATTAAATCCTTGGATGCAGCCGATTTTTGATAACGTTGAGTTTTTAATGGGTTCAGATAAAAAGGCCGCTGGCCGCGCGCAGGAATTGATTAATCAGGGAATGTTGAATATTGAACCTTTAACTTATATCCGCGGTAGAAGTATTCCGAAACAGTACTTGATTGTGGATGAGGCACAGAATTTAACTCCCCATGAAATTAAAACAATTATTACCCGTGCAGGAAGTGGAACCAAGATAGTTCTGACCGGCGATATCTATCAGATCGATAACCCTTATGTGGATTCAGCTAATTCGGGGTTAACTCACGCAGTAGAGCGATTCAAAGGGCAAGAGATTGCGGCCCATGTAACATTAACTAAAGGCGAACGTTCAGCGTTGGCAGAATTAGCGGCGAATATTTTATGACCACTGATGGCAGCGGTAAAGACGTGGGCTACAAGGCCAGCGAAACCATTCAGATAACGGATAAGATGGTTCGTCAATTTGCGGAGATGTCTGGGGACTTCAACCCCATTCATCTTGATGATGAATATGCAAAATCAACCCGCTTTAAAAAAAGAATTGCACACGGAATGATTCTTGGCGCGCTGGTGTCACGTTTTCTGAACGAAAAAATAGGCTCGGGCGGAATTTATCTGGCCCAAACGTTAAAATTTACCAATCCGGTTTATATCGATGACATGATCACTTTTGATTTTGAAATCATGAAACTGCACAAAACCAGAGGCTTCGGCATTGTGGAAACAATTGCAAAAAATTCTTCCGGCGAAGTTGTGATGAAGGGTGAGGCCACCATCATGATGAGCTGGGGAGTTAAGTAAGTTGCGATGATAAATTATACTGAAGAGCTCTTTGATAAATACCGAGAAGCAGTTATAACAGCCGGTATGGGGCTTTGGGAGTACGACTCAGCAAGTGGAAATTTAAACTGGGATGAAGGATTCAGAGTACTTTACAGCTATAATGAAGGTGAATATAGTTGTCTCGCCACTGATTTTTTAGAAAGAGTGGTTGAAGAAGATCGCGAAGTGCTCGCTAGCAGTTACAAATTTGCTATTCAAAATGGAACTCTTATCGATATTAAATTTCGAGTCCAAACCCAGTCGAATGAACTCAGATATATTCGTAGTCGTGGATATCAAATCCGAGATGACAATCAATTTATAAAGTTAGTTGGGTTGCATTGGAATGTTACGGTCGAATCATTGTTACAAATAGAATTAACTAAAAGTAATGAATTTACTGAAATGATCTTAAATGCCCTTCCTGACCCCTTATTTGTAAAAAATGAAAAACATGAGGTCATTTACGCAAATACTGAGTATGAAAAGCTTGTTGGACATAAAAGAGAAGTATTTATCGGCAAAGATGATTACGAATTTTTTCCAAAGGAAGTGGCAGATATCTGCTGGGAAAAAGACGAAGAGGTCTTTAGAAATAATGTTATCAACGAAAACGAAGAAATAGTTACCGACATTCAAGGGCGAGTTCTCAATATACATACAAAAAAAACTCCGATTATCATGTCAGCGACTGAAAAGTTACTTGTCGGGGTTATCCGTGATATCACCGATGTCAAAAGAATGCAGACTTCACTCATTGAGCAGTCCAAAATGGCTTCGTTGGGCGAAATGGCTGCCGATATTGCACATGAAATCAATAACCCACTTATGATTATTCAGGGGAAATCGCAACTTCTACTGGATAAAATCAATAAGGGAACGATCAATATTGTTAACTGCAAAAAGGATCTGGAACAGATTGAAAAAAATTGTGATCGAATTTCTAAAATTGTAAAATCTCTGAAGTCGGTTTCACGAAAAGCAGATGTGGATCCACTCGAAGAAATCAGTATTCTGAGAATGGTCGATGAGGCCTTCGAAATTTCTAAAGAAAGATTCAGAAAAAAGAAACTAAATTTATTTGTGATTACCGATGATTTTATAGATTATTCTCACAAGGTGATGGGGAGATCTTCCGAAATTGTTCAGGTTTTAGTGAATCTTCTCAATAATTCATATGATGCGATTCAGAATCAATCACGGGGCTGGACCCGTATTAATTTAACTCTGCCTTCGGATTCTTTTACGATTGAAGTCACGGATTCCGGTACAGAGATCGATCCTGAAGTTGCGCAAAAAATGATGGATCCGTTTTTTACCACAAAAGAAGCGGGTAAGGGCACGGGTCTGGGGCTCAGTATATCCAAACAGATTATTCTGAACCACAGCGGTGAGCTGTATTATGATTCGTCCAGTGCTAATACGCGATTTGTCGTGACTCTTCCGAAACTATAAATATTGCATAAGCTCAGTTAAAAGTTTTTTTTCGAATTCTTTCCGTTCTATTTTTGCATTGAGTGTTTGCTCAACGCTGGTCATCGTCGAAGATTTAAATCCGCAGGGATTCAATCCTTGAAAAGCTTCAGGATCATAATCTAAATTTATTGCGGCACCATGATAAGAAATCCATTTTTTTACTGCTATTCCCAGAGAGGCAATTTTTTGCGAGCCGACCCAAACACCGGTTTCATTGGTTTCGATCTGCTCTCCGGCTAATTTTTGCTGAGTTTTTCCGACGGCGGTAATGTTGAAACCTTTAAGCGTTTCAACAATGGCCTGCTCAAGCGCGCGAAGGTATCCACGAATTTCCTGTGAGCTTCGGTCTGCTCGTTCCATTTTTAGGTTTAAAATCGGGTAAACCACCAATTGAGAAGGGCCATGGTAGGTAGCTCGGCCCCCTCTGGAGATTTCGATGATATCACCCTTCCATGCGAAGATGTCTTCGGGCTTGGTTTGGCGACCTGTTGTAACGACTGCGGGATGCGAACAGAAAATTAAAAATCCCGGATGGTTTTGCTCCCGGCTGACGAGTTCGACCAACTCAAATTGCTTATTAAGAGCTGTTGAATAATCAATCAGCCCCCAATCCTGGAAAATGGGCCTAGACATGCGCGGACTTATTAGCTCCGCCCAGGGGTTTTTGTATAATGTGGATGGCGTGTCCTAAGGTGGCTTCAGCGGCTTCCATCATGGTCTCACCTAAGGTTGGATGTGGATGGATTGAAAGGGCCACATCTTCAAGACGTGCACCCATTTCAATGGCCAGAACAGCTTCAGAAATTAAATTAGACGCCTCCGGGCCGACAATGTGAACTCCAAGTAAAATATGGGTTTTTTTATCGGCAATCATTTTTACAAAGCCTTCGGTTTCGCTCATGCTGACAGCTCGCCCATTAGCTGCGAACGGAAATTTTGAAATTAATAGATCATCATAGCCTTTGGCTTTGCATTCGACTTCTGTCATACCAGCTGACGCGATTTCCGGGTCGGTAAACACGACTGCAGGCACTGTTTTGGCATCGTAAACACGATTGGCGCCCGAAATAATTTCAGCAACCATCACGCCTTCATAGGAAGCTTTATGAGCCAACATCGGCTGACCGCAGATATCACCAATGGCAAAAATATGTGGAATATTTGTTCTGCGTTTGGCATCAACTTTAACAAATCCACGCTCATCAACAACAATACCGGCAGCTTTCAGATTAGACTGATCCCCATTGGGTTTTCTACCGACTGTTACTAAAATCTTATCGGCTTTGAAAACTTCATCTTTACCGTTAATTTCGGCAGTAACTTCGTAACCGTCTTTGGTTTTTTTCTGTCCTTTGGCTTTAGCCCCGTATTTGATGATGATTCCGGATTTTTCCGCTTTTCGGGTTACGACTTGTGCGCATTCAGGATCTACAACTCCGGCAAGCAATGACGTGTTAGCTTCGATAATCGTTACTTCGGTTCCTAATTTTCTTAAGTAGCAGGAGATCTCTAAGCCGATATACCCGCCGCCGATAACAACTACGCGTTTAGGAATTTCATCAAATGCCAGTGCACCGGTTGAAGAACAAATTTCTTTCTCATCAAAGGGAAAGCCCGGTATTTCAATGGGTCTTGATCCGGTCGCCACAATAAAATATTTTGCTGTTAAGGTCTCGGTTGCCGATCCGGACTTAACTGTTAACTCTTTCTGATTTTTAAATTCAGCGCTTCCCTTTAAAACTGTAACGGTATTTCCTTTCAGAAGTTGGCTCACGCCCCCGGACATTTTATCGCATACCGATTGTTTCCAGCTCACAAGTTTTTTCATATCAACGTCGATCCCGCCTTTGATAACCAAACCCATTGTACCGAAATCATGTTGTGCTTTATGGAGTAAGTGAGTGGCCGTGATCATCGCTTTAGAAGGAATGCAGCCGACGTTCAAACAAACACCACCCAGAGCTTCGCGCTCAATAATTGCGGTTTTAAATCCCAGCTGTGAAGAACGAATGGCGGCTACGTATCCGCCCGGGCCCGAGCCAATTACGACGACATCAAAGCCTTGCATTAAGACATCCCCATCATAAGTACACCGGGATTCTGAATTTTATTAAAGAATGATTTCAAGAAATTTGCAGCCACAGCGCCGTCAATCAGACGGTGATCAGCAGTAACGGTGTAATTCATAGCTTTGATAAAGGCGATATTGCCATCTTTAAGAATCGGCTTATCCTGAATTTTGTACATTCCGAGGATAGCCACTTCCGGATGATTAATAATCGGAGTAGCATAAGTTCCACCGATTGAACCGATATTCGTGATCGTAATAGTGCCACCCTTCATATCGTCGGGCTTAAGTTTACCATCGCGGGCTTTTTTAGATAACTCGATAATTTCTTTCGCAATTTCTAAAATTGTTTTTTGGTCGGCATTCTTGATGACCGGAACCACTAAACCATTCGGGGTATCGGCAGCAAATCCGATGTTGAAATACTTTTTGTAGACAATCTGCGAAGCTGAATCATCTATGGAAGCATTGAACTGAGGGTACTCTTTCATTGTTGCAATCAAAGCTTTCATCACAATCGGTAAATAAGTAATTTTAGTTCCGTTTTTCTCTGCAAAGTCTTTCAGGGATTCTCGCAGGGCCACCAGTTGTGTGACATCCGCTTCATCCATTAGTGTGAAGTGAGGAATGATGGCTTTTGACATTTGCAGATTCTGGGCGATTTTTTTACGAATCCCGATCAAATCAACTCTTTCTTCTGCCTGGGCATTTGTAGAATTGTAGGCCGGCTTAGGGAAATTCATTGTGTGAGTTCCGGCAGAAACTGCGCCGGAGCCTGAAGTGGAGCCTTTTACCGCTAAAACATCTTCGCGTGTTACACGGCTAGCCAGCCCTGACCCGGAAAGCACATTGATGTCGACTCCCATTTCGCGGGCCAATCTGCGTGTTGCCGGTGTAGCCAAAACTTTTGAATCTGCAACCGGAGGATAAATTCCGCCGGAAGAGGCTGACATCGTCATTGATTGTACAGGAGCGGGCGCAGCCGCCGAAGTATTCGCCGTTGGAGTATGTCCATTACCGCCGGCATTTTTTAAGTTTGTATTTGTTGAAGTGGCTCCGGTTAAAGTTAAAATAACTGATTCAACTTTAATGATCTCGCCTTTTTTAAATTTTAATTCTTTCACGACTCCCGCGACAGGTGACGGCACTTCAACGGTGGCTTTATCGGTCATAATTTCAGCTACGGTTTGATCTGCTTTAACAGTATCGCCGATATTAACAGTCCACTTGACCAGTTCGCCTTCTGTTACACCTTCGCCAAGTTCAGGTAATTTTACTGAAGTTACTGCACTTGAATTTGATGCTGGTGCAGATACAGATGTCGAGGTGGAAACCGGTGTAGCAGGAGTCGGTGCAGGGGCTGATGCAACAGGAGTTGATTTTGTAGCTGTCGGTACTGCTGCAGCTCCATCGAGGGTTAAGAGCACGGATTCAACTTTAATAATCTGACCGGGCTTAAATTTTAATTCTTTTACAGTGCCCGCAACAGGGGAAGGAACTTCAACAGTGGCTTTGTCGGTCATAATTTCTGCAACTGTTTGATCGGCCTTTACGACGTCACCGACTTTAACCGTCCATTTTACTAATTCACCTTCTGTTACACCTTCGCCTAATTCAGGTAATTTGATATCAGTTGCCATTTTGCACACTCATTTCTTCAGTCGTTATTTTCAAAAGTTCCTGTTTTCGATTTTTCTCAATCAGGCCCTTCATAAAGAATTCCCCGGCACGATAGCTACTTCTGACAAGCGGCCCTGAAGCCACATACAAAAATCCCATGCCTTCAGCCAGTTTTTGCCATTGAACAAATTTTTCCGGAGTTACATATTCAATTACTTTTAAATGTTTTTCAGTGGGTTGTAAATACTGACCAAAAGTCACCACATCACAACTGACACTTCTTAAATCTTTGAGGGTCTGCAGAACTTCTTCGTCTTTTTCACCGAGGCCCAGCATAATGGAAGACTTGGTGTACACCGTAGGGTCTAATTCTTTTACAGACTCAAGTACACGCAAAGACTGACGATATTTGGCCCGTGGATCCCGTACTGAAGGAGTAAGCCTTTCAACGGTTTCAATATTATGCGCAAATACATCGGGCTTTGAAGCAGCTAAATGGTGAACCAATTTTTCATCACCCCTGAAATCAGGAGTTAAAATTTCCACAATCAAGTTCGGATCTAATTTTTTAATTGTTTTAACTGTACGGGCAAAGTGATCCGAGCCCTGATCGGGCATGTCATCACGATCCACGGACGTGATGACAACATACTTCAGCTTCATCTGCGAAATTGAATAGGCCACTTTTTCCGGTTCAAAAGGATCGACGGGAGGAAGGCCTATCTTGGCGTTACCGGTTTTTACATTACAAAAACGACAACCGCGGGTACAAACCTCACCCATTAACATAAATGTGGCAGTTCCACCGGACCAGCACTCGCCCATGTTAGGACATCGGGCCTCCTGGCAAACGGTGGCTAATTTGAGCTCACCCAGCATATTTTTGATACGAGCGTAATTTTCTCCGGCTGGAGCACGAACTTTCAACCAATCTGGCTTTGGCTGATGAGGTTTTTTTGAAGGTTTGGCGATTTCAGACATTGCACCCTCTGTAAGCATTTTGTTAAATCTCAGAGGTAATAGTTCTATCTTGGTCATTCCGGCTAGGCAAGAGTTAATAGGGGGAATTAACACCTCTAAAGAGTGTATTTCTTACTGTCTAGAATGCTGACGTCTTCCTTTTTTATAAAATCTTGGTATACATCAGGAGCTTATTTTTTAAACAAAAATCTAATCAAGGAGAATTTATGAAAACTGTATTAGCTGTAATCGTTACATTAGCATCAATCGTTGTTTTGGCGGACATTCCTCGCCCGCATACTGGCCCCCATGTTGAACCCGGTCCTTTGCAAGAAGTAGAAGCTGAGTCACTGAATGTATTAGTTTACGGAGTTCCATCAGCTAAATTAGCGGACTTAAAAAAAGGCTCGAATACTTTAGTTGTTCAAGTACAACGTTTAGCGCCGACTATTAGCGGATATGTTTACACGTCTAGAAACTGTACTTATGGAATAGCCGGGAACTTATGTATGGAAAATAAACAGCTGACCGTAACTAAACGTGAAACTGTAATGGCAGATCACAAAGCTGTTTCTTACACAGTTTCCGAAGTTGTTAAGTTAAGATAATCAAACGTCAGGTCCGAAATTCAGACCGGATAGGGTTCTAATTAATTTTA
>JAYTFA010000108.1:0-6079 GCA_043734765.1 Pseudobdellovibrio sp.
CTCCGGCAGGTTCAGCAATTGTAAGAATATATTTAAATTGTAAATTTCCTTTAAGGCCTCATCATACCGTTTTTGCTGTCGATAACAGATTGATAAACCTAATATCGCGTAACACATGTCTTCCTGATTATTAGCCCTCATTCCCAGTTCCAAGGCTTTTCTTAAATACTCAACTGCATTATCAGGCTGAGATTTTAAACTCGAACAAAGTCCCAAGACATAATACATTTTTGAAGACAATTCGATACCTTCGCGAATAACCAAATCATGCAGATTTTCTTTGATTTGCGTAATTTGGTCATGTTCTTCACGTTCTGCACGGATACGTAAAATAAACTGCAGCGTTTTAAGATAGGAATCGAAATTTTTAACTTCCAAAAAGATTTTAGCGGCTTCCTGTAAGTTTGGAAGAGCGAGACCGTAATCGCCGCGATCACAATAAAGCTTACCAATTTCCAACAGGCGTTCTGACTGATTTGACATTTTTTTGTACCTCAAAGAAGTCACTTTCTTACAGATTCTGAAATACGAGGTCAATGGGCAAAATTAAAAATTTTAATTTATTGGGATTTAGTGGTTTAAAATAGCTGAAAACACTGGGTTTTCCGCAGAAGTCTAAAAAATTTAAGAATATTTTATACTACGCCTAATTATTAAGCAAATGCTCTTAAAACAGCAATGGCGCTATTTCTTCAAATAGCGCCATTGCATCGATTCTTACTTTTAAGCCGAGGCGTACTAGTGGGTCGTGCTGTGAACTGATTGACCCGTATAATGTGCCTTTATTCCGAAGGCTCTTTCATTCTGTGCTTTAAATAATTCTTTAGGGTTTTTGATGTCTAAAGCATTTATTAAAACCTGATCCACATGATCTACCAGAATTACTTTTAATTCTTTCAAAACTTCTTTAGGAATATCCTTAAGATCTTTTTCGTTCTCTTTAGGGCAGATAATCGTTTTAATTCCACCGCGATGAGCCGCCAGAATTTTCTCTTTTAATCCACCAATCGGTAGAACTTTTCCTCTCAGAGATATTTCGCCGGTCATAGCAACTGTTCGTTTTACAGGTATCTTCATCATGGCTGAAACAATTGAAGTTGTTAAAGCGCATCCAGCTGAAGGACCGTCTTTCGGGGTTGCTCCATCCGGAAAGTGAATGTGTATGTCGATATTCTCGTAGAATTCTTTGTCTAAACCGAACAAGGGTCCACGAGATCTAGTGTAAGACATTGCGGCAACACAAGATTCTTTCATCACATCACCCAGCTGGCCCGTAACTGTAAACTTACCCTTACCCGGCACTGCGCTGACCTCTACGGCAAGCAAATCGCCGCCAACTTCCGTCCATGCCATACCATTTGTAAGTCCGATTTCGTTTTGTTTTTCAATTTCACCATATTTGTATTTATGGGCACCTATCAACTCAACTAATTTTTCCGGTGTTACAACGTATCCATCTGACTTTTTGGATGAAGATTTTTTGCCCTTAGTGCCTTTGGTTTTGACAACTTTATCAGTTGTTGAATCTTTTCTGAAGTCTTCTAGCGTTTGAGACATTACGATATCTTTTGCCACTTTTCGGAAAATGTTGGCAAATTGTCTCTCAAGATTTCTGACTCCGGCTTCGCGGGTATAATATCTGATTACATCGCGAATAGATTTATCGGCAATGCTGACCTTAAAATCTTTTAAACCATGAGCTTCAATTTGCTTGTTAACCAGGTAGTTTTTAGCAATATGAAACTTTTCCTGTTCGATGTAACCATCTAAATAAATGATTTCCATACGGTCTAAAAGAGGTCTAGGTACGTTTCCAAGGTTGTTTGCCGTAGCAACAAACATCACTTTTGATAAATCGTACTCAAGCTCAAGATAATGATCAGCAAATGTAGAGTTCTGTTCAGGATCTAAAACCTCCAGCATGGCTGAAGCAGGGTCGCCGCGGAAGTCATTGGCCATTTTGTCGATTTCATCCAGCAACAGAACCGGATTACCTTTATCAACCTTGCGCAATGCCTGCAATATTTTTCCCGGCATAGCTCCTACATATGTTTTTCTATGTCCGCGAATTTCAGCTTCATCTCTTACTCCACCCAGACTTATGCGGGCGAATGGTCGACCTAACGACTCAGCAATAGATCGGGCCAATGAAGTTTTACCCACTCCCGGAGGACCGGCTAAACAGATGATAGAGCCCTTCATATTTTTCGATAACGAAAGAACTGCAAGGTATTCTAAAATTCGATCTTTTACTTTTTCTAATCCCCAGTGATCGTCGTCGAGGATTTTTTTGGCATTTTTAACATCATGACGGTCCTCTGAATACTCCTGCCAAGGAAGTGATAAAACCCAGTCAATGTAATTTCTGACAACTGTGGCTTCGGCACTCATCGGAGACATCATTTTTAATTTCTTGATTTCCTTATGAACCTTGTCTTTAGCATCTTTCGGCATTTTTTTATCATTACACTTTGTAGTCAGATCTTCTAACTCCGCCTGGTAATCATCCTTCTCGCCTAATTCTTTCTGAATAGCCTGCATCTGCTCATTCAAATAGTATTCCTTTTGAGACTTTTCCATTTGTTTTTTAACACGTGTTCTGATTTTCTTTTCAACTTCAAGAATTTCAATTTCACCGGTCATCAGATTTAGCAAATGTTCTAAGCGCTTAGTGGGATCAAGAATTTCCAGAACCGCCTGTTTGTCTTCCAGCTTAAGATTAAGCTGAGCCACGATGATGTCAGCTAACTCACCCGGGTTTTC
The DNA here is from genome assembly GCA_043734765.1 of Pseudobdellovibrio sp. Taxonomy (GTDB): domain Bacteria; phylum Bdellovibrionota; class Bdellovibrionia; order Bdellovibrionales; family Bdellovibrionaceae; genus Pseudobdellovibrio. Next base: position 2,764 of record JAYTFA010000108.1, read on the forward strand.
AATGCTGGATACGCGCATTAAAATTTCAGGTGGAATTCGTTTGTTGAGTTTAACGTAGGTTTCAAAAGTTCCTTTAACCGACCGAACAAGAGCAGAAGCCTCCGTCGGGTTAGAAACTTCTTCATTAATAGCTTCGCATACAACAACAAAATGGCCTTCGTTGCTTACAAAGTTTTTAATCCGTACGCGTCGTTTGCCCTCAACCAGAACTTTTACTGTTCCATCTGGGAGCCTCAAGAGTTGGATAATAGTACCTACAGTACCAACCTGGTAAATATCCTTTTCGTCAGGGTTGTTTGTTTTGGCGTCTTTCTGAGCTGCAAGTACGATATCAGATTGCTTACTCATAGCATCTTCAAGCGCATTGATACTCTTTTCACGACCAACGAAGAGGGGCATCATCATATGCGGGAATATGATCAAGTCTCTTAATGGTAGCAGGGGAAGTTGTTGGGTTTTGGTAGCACTCATTCAGTAGCTCCTTCCTGGAAGTTACAGACGTGATGTCTTAAAAAGAGACCTCGTCATTAGGTATAGTTTAGAATTATCGTGGATAAATGCAAAAAAAAATTAGTAATACTTGATATAATGTAGGACGGGTCTAGGCCTAATACGATGAGTTGATATAAAATCAATCAGTTCTCTCTGTCAAAACGAATATAAGCACTTCTTAACCAATAAAAAAATAAATGTTTTTTCAAAAAAGATTAACCTTTTTCAGGTTTAAGCAATAATTTTTCCCGCACCGGCAATTAGGTCTTCGTTTATTAATATAAATCGTCCTAAATGCATTTGTGTATTAAAGTCTGCAAACGAAATTTTATTAGCTAATTTAATTTTGCACTTAAAGACGCTGCCCTTTTTAATTTCGCTTTCCCTGAGCGACGGCGAAAGGCTTGCGCTATCTATTAAATCACTAACTTCGGTAATGACTCCCAAGCTTTCTTGTTTTGCCAATCTCAATTTCAAGGTCTCGCCAATTTTAATAGCTTTGGATCCGAACCAAATGGCAGAGGCAAAAATTTCATTTGAACTCTGAATATTTTTATCTGAGTTCAAAATAATATCACCGCGTTTTAATAACTGATTTTGGTTTGCTAAAGTAAAACTTTTATAACGTAGTCCCTGAAAATGGTCCGGATTTAATTGCAGCTCGAGTTTTACCCCGGTTTGGTGAACCCAGTAGGCTTGTCTTTGAACCAGTTGCCCTGATATCAGTTCACCCATCACATTATTTTTATAGGTATCATGGACAATAAAACAAAAATCGTCGGAAACCGGCTCCTGTATTGATTTTTTAGTGATGCATTCTTCAAAAATGTCTGCCACAACGGGCCCCTGATACCAATTTGTTTTCAGCGAACGGGAAATAAGATTTTCGGCATAGTAGGCAGAGATCGGAATACCGGCTGCAATATTCAGTTTTAAATTCTTAAATGAAACGTTCAGGTCAAAAATGATTTTATCAAATATTTCTTTTGAATAATCAACCAAATCCATTTTATTAACCAGCACAACAATTTCGGATACGCCTAAAAATGAAAGCATATGTAAATGCCGTAAAGTGCTTTCTTTAATTCCTTCAACCGCGTCGACTATTAAAAATGCCATATCGGCTTTTGCTGCACCGGTAATCATGTTTTGCAAAAATTCGTGGTGCCCGGGTGCATCTATAAAAACAAATTCATTTTGTTTATACCTAAATACAGTCTGTGAAACACCTATTGTAATACCCTTGGCTTTTTCATCGGCAAGTGCATCCGTTAAATGCGAATACTCGAGTTTCAGGCTATGGGGTTTTTGAGCTTTTAAGTTTTCTATTCGATCCTGAGGTAGGGCGCTCATTTCAAGCAAAAGACGACCGATCAATGTGGACTTTCCGTGATCAATATGACCTGCAACTATAAAATGCATACGTTCCAGACTCATTACATATACCCTTTGCGTCTCAGCGCCTCAAGGCCATTGGAGTTTTCTTTATCCTGAGCTCTTCCTGAACGCTCTGAAACTCTGGAAAGTTCGCCTGTGCTGAGTTCGATGACTATTTCGGCAGCGGTTTTTGCGTCTGATTTTATTTTTTGAGTGCAAGGGGCGCAGCCCAACGAGCGATATCGCTCACCGGAGCCTCGGTCAAAATATAAATCAGAAACTTTAATTTTTTCCTGATTTATGTATTCCCAGATATTTTTTTCGGACCAATCAAGCAAGGGGTGAATCCGGTAACTCTGGCCATCGCCAAAGTCCGTATTGAACTCATTCCAGAGTTCCGGCGGCATGTCTTCAATTTTCCAAGAACTATTTTTGGATCTTACCGAAAAATATCTTTCTTTTGATCGAGAGCCCTCTTCGTCGGCACGGATTCCCATAATAAGTGCCCGGAAAATTTCATTTTGAGTGTCAGGTTCATATTGTTGATTTTTATGATTAAAACGCAGTCGAGAAAATTTCGCCTCGGCCGTATTAATAAGTGCTTCCGTTTTCAGAGTTTGACAGCATTCAAGCCTTGTCAAACTCCCGGCGGGAAAGCTCCGCGAGTTTTTGAGAGCCTCGCGGTTAGCTCCGACAATCATATCGATTTTCTGTTCCTTTACACACTGATCCCGAAACTCAAGCATTTCGTTAATTTTGTAACTGGTATCTATGTGCATAAGTGGAAAAGGTATGTTGCCAACAAAAGCCTTCTTAACCAGATGTAGCATTACCGTGGAATCTTTGCCTATAGACCAAAGCATCGACATCTGTCCTTTAAAGTGGTGGTAAGACTCACGCAGCAAATAAATACTTTTTTCTTCCAGCTGGTTTAAGTGAGTCATTTTTGATTCTCATGAATAAGCTGAAAGAGTTTTTTAACGCTTACGGTAATCTCTTCGCTGGAAGTGTCGATAGTCAGATCGGGTCGCACCGGTATTTCATAGGGATCTGAGATTCCGGTAAAATTTTTGATTTCTCCGGCTAAAGCTTTCCTATAAAGACCTTTAGGGTCGCGTGAAATGCAAATATTCAGCGGTGTCGATAAATAAAGTTCATAAAATTTATGACATTGTAAGCGAGCGTTTTTTCTAGCCTCTTCATAGGGAGAAATTGCAGCCACTAAAACCACATGCCCGTTTTTTTCAAGCTCAGAGGCCATTTGTGCCAGATTCGATAAATTCAATAAACGGTCTTCTTTGCCAAACCCCAAGTGTGGAGTTTTTTTTCGCGTATCATCGCCATCTAAAATTTTAATGGAGAGTTGTTCTTCATATTTTTCTAAAAAACTTTGTGCCAATGTGGTTTTGCCAGAAGCGGGTAACCCCGTTAGCCAAACAACACAGGA
>JAYTFA010000109.1:0-24634 GCA_043734765.1 Pseudobdellovibrio sp.
AAATCTCCTTTTGTGTTTTAGTGGTCGTGGGCTGTTGCAAGAGCCACGTAGACCATTGATAATAATGTAAAGACGAAAGCCTGGATCGTTGAAACCAATAGCCCCATCGCGTAAAATGGAATTGCCGGTCCAATTGGGAAAAGACCCAAAAAGACAGACAATACTGTGTGATCACCAGTCATCACATTTGCCAAACGTAAACCTAATGTTAGTGGTCTGATAATGTGGGAAATTAATTCAATAATCAGCATAAGCGGGGCTAACCAAAGAACCGGGCCTAAAAAATGTTTTAAATATCCGAGACCGCCCTCTTTTAATCCAATTACGTTGTAAGCTAAAAATGAAAACATACCGAAAGCAAAAGTAGTATTAAAGTTTTCTGTTGCCGGCGTCATTCCGGGAATTAATCCAACTAAATTATTAAAAAAGATATATGTGAAAATTGCGGTAAAGTAGGGTGCAAAAGCGCGCCCGTGTTGACCGATGACCTGATCTGCAAGGCCGCCGATGTATTCTGTGAAAACTTCAAATATTCCGCGAACTGAAAATTTTCCAGTAGGAATAACTGCCGCGTCTCCACTTCCAAGACTTACTCGTGCAACTAAGCCCATTATCATAATGATCGCAGAAACTATTATTAACGTTGCAACGTGAACGTAGTGGTGGCCGACGCCGGGAATAAGTTGAGTCCAGTTAAAATGCATAGGGCCTCCGAATTAGGTCTTTTGAAAAGAAAATGATTTTATTAACATCGCGGCCAGTATCGAAAAAACCAAGGATGTTAGGCCCACCAAAAAACCAATGGCGTTTAACCAGCCGGCTCTTGAAAGACCCCATAAAATTACTCCTAAAATTACGTACTTAAATATAATGACGAAAACAGCTAACGCAATAGATTTTTTGCAAAAAATAAGTTTCCAGCAAAATGATGTGGCTGCCAAGTTCAAAAGCATTACGCTTCCTCCAGCAAGCACGCTGAGCACAAAACTTGTGCTCAGATAGTAATACGAGAGCCCGCTGGCAATTAAGCTGTAGGCTATAGTGATTATTGATATATTTTTAATCATTTTTCATCTTTTTTAGCTTGATAACTAAGCTTATAAACCAGAGCAAAAAAGCGCCAAGCACACAAAGGGCCTCTGCGGCTGTTCCGTAACCCTTAGAAGACAGATACTTTCCCAGCCATAGCGAAATTAAAATCAAAGAAATGAGTTCAAATCCAATGCTGGCAAAAATAATATATTTATTTTTCATTTACGCCTTCCTCTAAACAGGGGCTTATTGGCTAATCTCTCCTTCAATCTTTTATAACGAAGCTCAAAGTACGCCTTATCTTTGATCTGTTTTTCATATTTTGTTAAATATCCAAGTGCAGCCTCATATTCCTCATTCTCTTCAAAAACAACAGATGTGGCTATAAATAAGTTCTCGCTCTCAAAATATCTAGGATCTCGCATAAGAATATCTTGGTATGTTAATATCGCCTCTTTATATTTTTTTTGCGCGACTAACACCTGCGCTTTCAATTTTAAAAAATTGAGCGTTTCATTCTTAACTACTTTAAGCGAAACATTTATTTCTTCCAGCGCTTGCTGATTGTTGCCCGTTAAATATTGCGCCTGTGCAATTCTCAGTTTAATTTTTTCTTTTTCATCTTCATTTTTTATTAACGGCTCCAGAACCTGTAATTCTTTAAGTGCCTGATTATAGCTTTGTAAGTTTTCCAAATAGATTTCCGAGATGGCCTGTTGAGAGTGTATGCGTTGATCTACATCCTGCGCCTCTAAAATAACAGCCCGGTATATTCGGACGGACCGTTCGTAATCTTGAATTTCAAAACGAGCAATTCGCGCGGCCTCTAAAAGATACTTAAATTTTATAGCGTTTTTCTTTTCGAAATTAGCGCTTTTTTCGAGTAAATCGACAGCAATACGAAAATGGCCTTTTTCTACTTCAGCATAGGCTTCATTATAAAGCCTTTCTGATGCTGGCTTGCAGGCGCTCATCAACAGAAGCGCCGCAATAATAATATTATTAATGAACTTCTTCGCCGGTTTTATCTTCATCCTCTACAACTGCGATTCCCTTAACAAACTCCTGCTTATCATCAAGATTTATTAAACGAACACCCTGAGTGTTTCGCCCTAAAATGGAGATATCCGAAATTTTCATTCTGATAACTTGACCCTGATCGGTTGACAGTATCAGTTCATGAAGCGGAGATACTTTTTTAGTTCCTACGACATTGCCAACTTTGTCGGTTGTTTTTTGAGTAATAATACCAACGCCGCCGCGACTTTGTACGCGATATTCCGATACTTCAGATCTTTTGCCGTAACCTTTGGTCGTAACCATCAAAATGGTATCTTTGGTATTTTTTTCCAGAACTTCCATTGCCACAACTGCATCGTCTTTAGAAAGAGTGATGCCCTTTACGCCGCGTGCAGACCTTCCCATCGAGCGAACATCATCTTCGTTGAAACGAATCGACATACCCTCTTTGGTCGCAATAAAGATATCACATTGGCCATCCGACAGATTAACCGCAACAACTTGATCTTCTAAATCCGTTGTCAGCGCAATTATGCCGGCTTGTCGTGGATTCGAAAATGCATCCAAAGATGTTTTTTTGATTATGCCCTTTTCGGTTAACATAACTACATGCTTATTTGCGGTAAATTCGTTAACCGGAAGTATGGCTTTTACTTTTTCTCCGGCCGCCAGATTTACAACGTTTGCAATAGCTTTTCCTTTTGAAATTCGACTGCCCAGAGGAAGTCGGTGAACCTTACACCAGTAAACTTTTCCCTTATCAGTAAAAACAAGAAGCATAGTTTTTGTAGAGGCAGTGAAGATGTCTGTAACATAGTCTTCTTCGCGGGTTTCCATGCCCTTTAAGCCTTTTCCGCCTCTTTTTTGCACTCTGTATTCTTCAGTAGAAATGCGCTTGATGTATCCCGTGTTAGTTACAGTCACAACCATCGGCTCGTCGGCTATTAAATCTTCGTCTTCGATATCTGACAGATCGCCGGTAATTTCTGTGCGGCGCTTGTTGGAATATCTTTTTTTAATGTCTTCAAGTTCAGCCACAATGATTTTATAAATTTCTTTAACATCTGCTAAAACAAATTTTAACCAGTCTATTTGCTTAGTGAGCTCAGCCAATTCGTCGAGAATTTTTTGTCTTTCTAAGCCCGTTAATCGTTGAAGGCGCATTTCAAGAATGGCAGTGGCCTGTCTTTCGCTGAATAAAAATTTAAGCATTAACGCTTCGCGAGCTCCAGCGGCTTCTTTGGCAGCCTTAATCGTAGCGATCACCTCATCGATATTATCCAACGCTTTTTTAAGCCCTTCTAGAATATGGGCTCTTTCTTTGGCTTTTTTAAGTTCAAAAATACATCGCTTCGTAACAACATCACGTCTGTGCTCAACAAAAGCTTCCAACATTTTTTTAAGATCAAAAACAATCGGCTGGTTTTTTGCGTCTAAGGCTAACATAATAATTCCAAAACTGACCTGCAGTTGGGTAAATTTAAACAATCTATTTAAAATTACCGACGCGTTTTCTCCACGTTTGAGTACGATTACAGCCCTCATTCCTTCGCGAGAAGATTCATCCCGAATATCTGATATTCCCTCAACCGTTTTTTCACGAACCAGATCCGCAATATTTTCAATTAATTTGGCTTTATTAACCTGATATGGAAGTTCGGTAATAATAATTTCTTCATGATCTTTTTTTATTTCGATTTCTGTTTTTGCTTTAACAGTAATAATGCCGCGACCTTTTCTATAAGCCTGAAGAATTCCTTCCTTACCGGCAATTTGTCCTGCCGTCGGAAAATCCGGTCCCGGAATTCTTTCAATCAGTTCTTCAATTCCACAATCGGGATTATGAATAAGATGAATACATCCATCAATCACTTCACCCAAATTATGAGGAGGAATGTTAGTCGCCATACCTACGGCTATTCCCGAAGAACCATTTACCAATAAATTTGGATATTTTGCCGGTAAAATCAGTGGAATTTCTAACGAATCGTCGTAATTCGGTCCGAATGGCACGGTTTCTTTGTCTATATCGCCCAGCAGTTCTTCAGCAAGTCTAGTCATTCTTACTTCTGTATAACGAGAGGCTGCGGCGGAGTCTCCATCAATGGAACCGAAATTTCCTTGTCCATCAATAAGCGGATAGCGCAAAGAAAAATCCTGAGCCATTCGTACCATGGTTTCATATACAGCGTTGTCACCATGGGGATGATACTTACCGATAACATCGCCCACAACGCGAGCGGATTTTTTATACGGTTTATCATGAGTATTTGAAAGTTCGTGTTGTGCAAATAGTATTCGGCGGTGAACTGGCTTTAATCCATCGCGAACATCGGGTAATGCACGACCTACTATAACCGACATCGAGTATTGTAGATAAGCTTCCCGCATTTCTTTGTTAATATCTATATTTGTAATGCCTTTTTGATTTTCAGAAGAATCCATATTTCACCTAATTATTTTTAAACGTCTAGTGCTTTAACCATCAATGCATTGTCGTGAATAAATTTACGTCGAGGCTCAACTTGTTCGCCCATCAAAACGCTGAATGTTTCATCCGCCGCTACTGCATCATCAATCGTAACTCTTAATAAATGCCGGTTTTCCGGATTTAAAGTTGTATCCCATAGTTGCTCAGGGTTCATTTCTCCCAAACCCTTGTACCGCTGTATATAAACACCTTTTTTAGTTGATGCCATAACGTGTTCGAAGAACTCATTATAATTTTCAAAAGAAAATTCTGTAGAGTTTTGCTCTATTGTAAGCGGAAGCTGGGAAACCGATTGTATTGATTTCCACAAATCTCTCAGTTCAATGATTTCCGGCGCATTAAGCATATCACTTGAAAGTGCCGTGGTTTTTTTATCTGCATATCTTGTTGTCGTAATTTGCGCGATAATTTTTAAATCCTGCTCATGCGTAACGGATTGAATATCTGTAATTCCAAATGTTGGATTTACATTTACCCACTCCTTTAACTCATTAACGATTGCTGTTAATTTATTTTCGCTTTTTAATACATCCTCTAGTTGCGAGACTTTTGTTAAAATATAGTACAACACATCGGCATCATATTTAGCTGATGAGGCCTTCAGTAATGAGTAAAATTTTTGAATCTTTAAGATCATTTGTCTCAACATCGCAACATCTGTTGTTTTGCCTTTGATTTGAAAGGAATCGAGTCCTGAGCTCAGAAGATACTCTGTTAAAGCAGCTTCATCTTTTAAATAAGTTTCAGACTGGCCTTTTTTAGCGCGGTACAATGGAGGTTGTGCAATATAAATAAAGCCTTTTTCCAGTACGACCGGCATTTGACGGTAAAAGAAGGTTAACAAGAGTGTGCGGATATGAGAACCATCGACATCGGCATCAGTCATTATTATTATTTTATGATAACGAACCTTATCGGCGCTGACGTTTTCTTTACCTATACCTGTTCCCAGGGCCGAGATCATCATTCTGATCTCTTCGTTAGATAACATTTTATCAAAACGTGCTTTTTCAACATTCAGAATCTTACCTTTTAACGGAAGAACAGCTTGCGTTTTACGATCACGTGCTTGTTTTGCAGAGCCGCCAGCAGAATCTCCCTCAACTAAATAAAGTTCACATTTAGCCGGGTCACGTTCTTGGCAATCTGCCATTTTTCCGGGAAGTGATCCGCTATCAAGAGCCGTTTTACGACGTGTTAAGTCTCTGGCTTTTCTCGCTGCATCGCGAGCGCGCGCGGCTTCCACACATTTAGTAACAATGGTTTTTGCTGTCGTTGGATTGCGATCAAGCCAGTCTGCCAGTTTTTCATTTACGAGCGACTCAACAATTCCTTTTACTTCAGCGTTGCCGAGTTTTGTTTTAGTCTGTCCTTCAAAAAGCGGTTCGCGAACTTTTACGGAAATGATGGCGGCCAAACCCTCACGAATATCTTCGCCCTCTATATTTTCTTTAAAATCTTTTAATAAGTTTTTCTGAGCGGCGTAAGTATTTGTCGTTCTTGTTAATGCGCCTCTGAAACCAACCAAATGCGTTCCACCTTCGTGCGTATTAATATTATTTGCATAGCAATAGATAGATTCGGTGTAAGAATCATTCCATTGCATCGCGACTTCTACAGCCACCTGATCTTTTTCACCTTGAAAATAGATGACGTCATTATGAATGGCTTTTTTAGATTCATTCAGATAAGCAACAAATTCAGCAATACCTTTTGAATATTGAAAATCTATTTTTTTATTTGTTGTTTCATCCAGTAAAGAAATGTGGAGTCCCGCATTTAAAAACGCCATTTCGCGAAAGCGATTAGTCAGCGTAATAAAATCAAATGACATTCCTGGTTCCTTGAAAATTTCTGTATCTGGTTTAAATGTAACCACAGTTCCAGTTCTGGTTGTGGGTCCAATTTTTTCTACTGGGGATTGAGGTATTCCTTTTTCATAAACCTGACGATATTGCGTTCCGTTTTTATGTGATTCCACCTGACAACGGATTGAAAGCGCGTTTACAACGGAAGCTCCAACTCCATGAAGACCGCCTGAAACTTTATAGGCGCCACCGTCAAACTTACCGCCGGCGTGAAGAACGGTGTAAACCACCTCAAGCGCATCTTTGCCTGAGCGATGTGGTCCCACAGGGACTCCTCGTCCATCGTCATCTACCGATAATGAGCCGTCTGAGTGGATTACAACTAATATTCTTTTGCAGTATCCCGCTAAGGCTTCATCAACAGCATTATCCACAATTTCATAAACTAAATGGTGATACCCTCTGATTGTTGTATCGCCAATGTACATTCCTGGGCGTTTTCTTACCGCCTCTAAACCTTCTAAGACTTGAATATCATCTGCACCATAGTCTTTATTTTGGTCAACATTCGTATTCATTCCAGACATTCAATACTCCTTCAACAAAACCACAGGTTTATCCACATAAAAAAATTTTGTAGTATAAAAACTACAGTTCAAACAATTACTTGTCCGTTTTGTATTTTAAAAACGCTGGCTTTACTCATGCTCAACTTAGACAATAAAGAAACATCTGTGGTGGTCACAAATGTTTGTGTTTCCGTCTGATTTAACGTTGAAATTAAAGACTCTTGCTTTAATAAATCCAACTCCGACAAAACATCGTCTAATAGCAACAATGGATAAAAACCATGAATCCTTTGATGATACACAATTTGGGCCATTTTGTAAGCTAATATGATGGATCTTTGCTGTCCTTGGGAACAGTAAAAACGTGAATCATTTCCATCATATAGAAAAATGACGTCATGCTTCTGAGGACCTACTAAAGAGACACCGGTTTTAAGCTCTGCAATTTCCAGTTCTTTCATTCTATTATGCAGCGCATCCATCACAATTTCTAAGTTCGAATTTTTATGATTCTTTTCAGAAATTAAATAATTGAAATCAAATTTTACATTACCACCGGCGTGAATTTGATTTAGTGAAGCTTCAACTTCAGGTTTTATTTCATTTAGAATATTGATTCTTAAGCAAGTCAGTTCAGCCGCTAGCTTTAAAAAGGATGGATTTATACTTTCGAGAGTGTCTACACCAATCTTGTAGTCTATTTTTTCTTCAATAATATCTTTTAATAATCTATTTCGAGATTTTAAAACTCTTTTATAATCTCGAATAATGTTGATCCCATTTGCGGTGGTTTGTTCTACTAATTGATCGACAACTTGTCGTCTTTTATCTGAACTGTCTTTAATAATATTCAAGCTTTCGGGTGAGAAGAGTACTACCGAAAACTTATTCATTTTATTAATGGATGTTGATTTTTCATTTACAAATAATTCTTTTTTGCTGCCAGTAATTTTTAAATTTATTTGATAATCAAGATTTTTATTAATGACACTGCTACGAATAGACGTTTGGGATTCGGTTAGCTTAATCAGATTTTCATTTTTTGAATATCGAAAACTTTCACCTTCAGTTAATAGATAAATAGCTTCGATTATATTGGTTTTTCCCTGACCGTTGTTTCCGATAATAATATTTAAACGATCATTAAATATTATATCGGCCGAATCAAAATTACGAAAATTTGAAAGAGCTAATGATTTAATTATCATTCATTTGCATCAAATTCGCATTGGCATTACTACGTTAATGTAATCTGCTTTTTTATGAGCTTTTAATACACCGGGAGAAAGTTGGTCATTTAATTCAAACTCAACTTCTTCTTGATCAATATTTTTTAATACGTCCTCAATATAGCGTGCATTGAAACCAATTTTTAGATCGGGGCCTTTGTAGTCAATGTCCAATTCTTCTTTAGCATCGCCTAATTCAGGGTTATTAGAGGTGATTTCCAGCTTATTTTCAGAAAAACTCATCATAATTGCTTTAGATTTCTGGTTAGCCAGTAATGAAACTCTTTTTAATGAAGACAAAATTGCATCTCGAGGAACTACGATATTGTGGGTAAACTTTTGTGGAATAAACTGGTGATAATTGGGATATTTACCTTCAATCAGACGGATCATTAATACGCATGATCCAGCTTTTAAAATAAATTGAGACCCTTCCACCGCTATATAAATATCTTCTACGCTAGACTCGATTAATTTTTTTATTTCAAATAAACCTTTTTTTGGAATGATAACTCCAACTTTTTCTGCAAGGGCTAAGTTCTTAAATTGTTTTTTTATCAAGCTTAAACGATGACCGTCTGTTGCTACCATTGTTATTATGTCTTTTTCTATTTTTTCGAAATAAACTCCGTTTAAATGGTATCTGGTTTCGTCGTTTGAAACGCTGTAAATAGTTTTATCAATCATGAATTTTAATTCTGCTGCGTTCATCTTAGAAAAATTTTCAGAACTATATGTAGGGAAAACCGGATATTCTTCAGCGGCGACCCCTATTATTTTAGATAAAAATTTACCTTGTTTAATTTCTAGCCAATTATTTTCTTTTTTAAATAATAAGATTGGTCCGTCTAAAAGTTCTTTCGTTATTTCAAATAGGCTCTTTGCGCTCACTGCAACCTTGCCAGCTTCTTTTATTTGAACAGGTGCTGAATCTGTTAGGCTAACCTCTAAGTCCGTAGCATAGGCCTTTAATTGATTATCTCGGGCATCCAACAAAACATTAATTAATATTGGCATTGTATTTCGTTTTTCTACGATGTTCTGAGTTCTGCTTAATAATCCCAAAAGATCTTTTTTCTGTATCTCTATTTTCATTTTCTTTGTTCCCTATTAATATATATTAAATAAGTAGTAGTAATAGTAGGGGAGTCGGTAAACTTATTTTCATAGTAACTATTTGAAATTAATAGCCTTTATTTGTGGAAATCTCAACTGATAATGTGATGTAATTCAAAAGGTTTCCAACATTTAAGTTATCCCCATTTTTGTTCACGTGCTTATCCACAGGTTTTTCAACAATCAACAATTACAAACCAGTCACATTGTGGATTTGGTTAACTAACTCATCGATATCGTTCTTAAATTGAGGATCTTTGTTCTGTAGACTCTCAACTTTATCTAATGAATTGATCACCGTTGTGTGATCTTTGCCGCCAAAAGCTTTACCGATATCTACTAATGACTTATCTAAAAATCTTTTGATTAAATACATCGCAATTTGGCGAGGAACGACAATTGGCCTAGCTCGGCTGGTGGATTTTAGGTCAGTTACTCTAATTTTGTAATATTCGGAAACAATTCGCTGAATTTCCTCAATACTGATTGTTACAGTGTTTTCGTGGTGTGCTAAAACTTTTCGCGCTAGCTCCAAATTAATACTTAACCCCTGTAGTTCTGAGAACATCTTAATTTTTTTTAAATTACCTTCAAGCTCCCGGATTGATTTTTTAGAAATTTTTGCGATGTATTGAACCGTGTCTTCTGAAAGGCGAACATTATAATTTTCAGACTTATACCTTAAAATTGCCAGACGGGTTTCAAGATCAGGCATGGTTATATCTGCAATTAAACCGCGCTCAAGCCGCGTTCTTGAACGGTCTTCTAAGCCCAAAATATCTTTAGGCATTCTATCACTAGCAAGAACAACCTGTTTTTTCTTCTCTATAAATGAGTTTATCATATGAAAAAACTCTTCCTGAACAGCTTCCCCGCGCCCTATGTATTGAACGTCATCAACCACGATCACATCTGAATTTTCGCGGTATTTTTGCCGGAATTTGTCCATTTCATGTCTTCTGAGTGCTGATACGCATTCATTTAAAAACCGCTCTGCTGAAATGTAAGTGATTCTAAGCTGAGGATAATTTTTTCGGATTTGATTTGCTGCCGCATTTAATAAATGCGTTTTACCCATTCCGGACGGGCCATAGATTAAAAGTGGATTATAATCGTTTGTACCTGGGTTACTGGCTACATTATAAGTCGCTGCGTGGGCAAATTCGGAGTTTTTACCGACCACAAAAGTAGAAAAAGTAAAATCTTCGTTTATATTTTCTATAGGCTTAGGCTGGGCTGCCACCATTATTGGCGTTTGTTGCTGAAATAATTGATCTGCGTTCTGCATTACGTCCTGTAGGGAGGTATTATAGTCGCTTGCTGTTTTCCCGGTAACGACAAAATCGATCTCAATTTTTAGTTCGGACTGCTGGGCTAGTTCATTAGCAATTTTGTCTTTTAAGTGTTCATTTACATAAAAGAAGAAAAACTGGCTAGGAACACCAAATGTAATTTTGATTAAATCGGCCGTTTTTTCTGACTTTATGAGCTCAATTGGATCTAACCAGTTCTCTAAAAGTTTATTGGTACCATTTTTACTCTTTATCGTGGATTTGATTTGGTTCCAAAATAAACTATTTAATTCCATATAACGCCCCCCGAGACCATGAACTGCTTAACAACATGGGTTCAACTTATCAACAGTTGACCTAGTTGATGCAATGTGATTTATTTCTACTTCACTTAATTGGCTATTGCCATTTAAATTTGCAGACGTTAATTACGTCGTATTATGAAACAGAGGTATTTGTGAAACGTACATATCAACCAAGTAATCGTCGTCGTAAAAAAACGCATGGATTCAGATCAAAAATCGCAACAGCAGCAGGCCGTAAATTATTAGCTCGTCGTAGAGCTAAAGGCCGAAAAAAATTAACAGTGTCATCTGGTGGCAAGTAAGCCTTATCCGCTTAAAAGATCTTCGAGTTTCAAAGAAGTCGCTTTAAAAGGTACGAAAAAGCGACTTTCTGCATGGGTCACGCTACAGCTAATACCTTCACTCGATTCAAATAATTATTTTGGAATCACGGTGTCGCGTAAGGTTGCTAACTCTGTAATTCGAAATAAACTGAAAAGATGGGTAAGAAGCTGTGTACGAAATGAAAAGTGGCCTGAAAAATACAACTCATACATCTTCGTGTTTGTGTTCAAGCCGCAAGCAGATGCTACATTTTTTTCAAAACAAAGATATTCAGAGTTCTGCGAACTTTATAAAAAGATTTAATTTTAACTTTTTAGCGAAGGGCGCGATCCTTTTTTACCAAGCCACTTTTTCTTATTTTTTGGGCGGTAACTGTAGATATTACCCTTCTTGCTCAAGTTATGCTCACGAAGCTTTTTCAAAATATAGCTTATTTAGTGCCTTTTTTTTGGTTTTAAAAAGACTTTTAAGCTGTCACCCCTTTAGCGGAAGAAGCTTTTATGATCCAGTTCCACTTACATCAGTAGAAAAGAGCCTTTAAATATGAGTAATCAAGAACAGTCACCCTTTGGCAACCCTCGATTTATTATCTCAATAATCGCCGTATTTTTGTTTCTCTGGGGCTGGCAGTACTATGTAAACTTAACCTATCCCCCAGCCAAAATCGCGTTAGAAAAGGCAACCTCTGCAAATACACCTGCTGTTCTGGCATCATCCGCAGGGGGCCCGAAGGCCGCGGCCCCGGTTGTTAATCAGATTTCGAAAGCAAACGCAGAAGACAAAATTTTTAATTATGAAGACGAGAAAGTTAAGTGGACGCTGTCTTCTTATGGCATGGGTCTTAATAATTTGGAATTAAAGACCTATTTCGATAAAAATAAAAAAACGATCGCTTTTTCTTCTCTGGAAAAACTTTTTGCTCTTTCAGTTGAAAATCAACCGGCTATTTTTGATATTAATAAAGTGAATGAGACTCAGTTCGTTGGTCAGACAAATTTTAACGGAAAAAAGCTCACCAGAACGATTAATTATAATAAAGAAACCATGAGCTTTGAGTCCGAGATTGATTTTGAGTCGGCTCCCGCCGCGCTCAGCTTCTCAACGACAGAGTCTAAACATGTTCCTACCGGCGGAAATTTTTTAATGCCGTCCTTTGAAAAACAGGATTTTCTATTTAAAGACAACGAAAAAATTAAAACGGAAAGCATTTCTGGATTGAAAGAATCCGACACCCTGAACAAGGCGGCGACCAATGTATCGCTGGCGGCCATCAGCGAACAATACTTTACACAAAGCTATATTGATAAATCAGAGATATTACCCTCAATAAACATGAGCGTAGTGGGCAAAACCGCCAAATTAGACGTAAACTACAACTTAAAAGACGCAAAAATCACAAAAATAAAAAACATAATTTATATCGGGCCAAAATTGACTGAAAACCTCACAAAGGTAGACCCTCTTTTGCCGGACGTAATGGACTATGGAATTTTTGGTTTTATTGCTAAGCCGCTTTTAAAATTAATGAAGTTTTTGCACGGAATTTTTGGCAATTGGGGCGTGGCCATTATTGCATTAACAATCTTAATGAGATTGTTAATGCTTCCGTTTAATATCGTTTCTTTTAAATCTGCCCGCGCGATGCAAAAAATTCAACCGCAGCTGACTGCTGTTCGGGAGAAATACAAAAACGACCCCTTAGCTGTTAATCGCGAAACGATGGCGTTGATGAAGCAACATAACGCTAACCCACTCAGCAGCTGTTTACCGATGTTAATTCAAATTCCGATATTCTTTGCTCTATGGAAAACGATCGGCTCAAGTATTGAAATCTATCAACAGCCATTTTTCGGATGGATAACCGACCTGAGCTCTTACGACAGTTTTTTTGTTCTTCCTGTATTAATGGGAGTAACAATGTTTTTCCAACAAAAACTAACGCCGACGACAATGGACCCGATGCAGGCTAAAATATTAAACTTTATGCCGCTCTTGTTCTCTATTTTTATGATCAGCTTACCGAGCGGATTAACACTATATAATTTTATTAGCGCTCTGTTCGGGGTTGGACAACAATATTTTTTATTAAAAGATAACACGAAAAAATAACTCTCATTGAGAAGGAGATCACATGGCCGGCTTTTTTAGCAAAATATTTGGTGGCGGAAAAAAAGAAGATTTAGAATCAGTAGTGGAAGCAACTTTAAATGGTATTCTGGAAAAAGGTAATTTTGATTTGTCTTATGAATTAAACCTTGCGAAAAAAGAAGAAATAACGGAAATAAAAATTGAGTTTTCCGGCGGCGACGAAGCCTTGTTAAAAGATTTCAAAGGCCAATTATTAGACGCAATTCAATTGATCATAAAAAGAGTAACTCAACATCATTTTTCTGATACTCAAACAAATGTAATCGTAGACTGCGGGGGATATCGTGAAGAGTCTGAAGCGGCCCTGGTTGAGCGCGCAGAGCACCTTAAGACGATTGCAATAGAACAAGGAAAATCAGTTTATTACAGAGCCTTGCCGCCCAAGGAAAGAAAAGTGGTTCACCAGTATTTAGCACTTGATGGGCGCGTAAAAAGCCGCTCTCTCGGAGACGGACTTTATAAAAAAATAAAAATTTACCCGGCTAAAGCGGCCAATCCTGCAAATGCTGAGTCCGATAGCCCTGACGAAAATTAATTTAGGATTAAACGATGTGGAATCGAAATGAACAGACAATTTGTGCCATTTCGACTCCGCACGGAGTTGGCGGAATTGCCGTTATAAGAGTCAGTGGATCTGAAGCTCTTTCGATCTGTAAGAGAATTTCAAAATCCTTAAGTAAAAAACAAAGCATATTATCACATCGAGCCTATTTTTCGGAAATCATAGATCTACAAAGTAATAAAGTCGATGAGGCCGTTGTAACCTATTTTGCTCAAGGAAAATCTTTTACCGGCGAAGAGGTTGTTGAGATTTCCTGTCACGGTAGCAGGTTTATTACCCAGCAAATACTCGACTTATTAATTCATTGCGGCTGCAGAATGGCAGATAGAGGAGAGTTTACCTTTAGAGCTTTTATGAATGGTAAACTTGATTTGGTTCAGGCTGAATCGGTTTTATCATTGATTGAAAGCCAGAGCCAGGCCTCCGCAAAAGTTGCGCTAAGACAATTAGAAGGCCATGTGTCCAAGGAATTTGAGTTTTTAATTTCAGATCTTACCTGGAGCCTGGCTCATATCGAAGCTTCTATTGATTTTACTGAGCAGGGAGTTGAAGTTGTAGACTCAAGAATTTTAATTGAGAAGCTGAAAAAAATTGAACTTGCGCTTAAAAAACTCACGACCTCCTATCAACTTGGAAGAATAATTAAAGATGGCATTCGGGTTGCGCTCATAGGCGAACCAAACGTTGGAAAATCTAGCATTTTAAATCTTTTATTGCAGAGCGATAAATCTATCGTCACGCCGATTGCGGGGACCACAAGAGATGTTGTCGATGGAGAAATTAATTACCAAGGCGTTAAGTACAGCATTAGCGATACCGCGGGATTAAGAGATACACAGGATCAGGTAGAAATAATCGGGATTGATAGATCGAGAAAAGAAGCCGAAAAGGCAGATATACTTTGTTTTGTATTCGATTGTTCGGAGAAAAACTGGAACCGATCCCTGATGTTGGCGCAGCAGCTTAACAACTCGAAAAAAATATTTTTATTGAATAAAGCGGATACAATTCGAGAAGAAGACAGGGCCGCTCTCATGGCAAAGCTTGGCGAGCAACACAAAGCGTTCTTTACCTCGGCACTGACACCACAAAGCCGAGAAGGCATTTTTGCAGCGATAAAATCTGCCGTTGGCAGTCTGGAGTATTTAGACGAAGCTATGCTTTCTTCTGCGCGGCAGTATGAACAAGCAAACTACTCTTTAGAAATGATTTCAAAATCCATACTGGAGCTGGAGCTGAACACAGGCGCAGAGTTTGTTGCAATGTATTTAAAGGAATCGCTTATCTCTCTTCAAAAAATTCTTGGACAGGTCTATGACGATCAGATCATGGACAGGGTCTTTAAAGAATTTTGCCTAGGAAAATAGACTGCATTAGTTCCGTACCACCTTGGTGGACGGCACAAAGGCCAAGAGCTTTGTTAATTTTACATTCCCTACAACAACAGACGTTGAATTTTTTTTTGCTTCATCTATATTGGCTGAATTCTCAAGAACAGGGCAATACGTGGAAAAACGTTATGACATTATAGTAGTGGGCGCAGGACACGCCGGTGTTGAGGCCTGTTTGGCGGCGTCACGCCTTGGTCTGAAAACCCTGTTAGTTACCACCAATCTCAATCGAATTGCATACATGTCTTGTAATCCATCCATTGGTGGCCTAGCTAAAGGCCACATGGTGCGGGAAGTAGATATTTTGGGCGGCCAGATGGGCGCAGCAGCCGACCAATCTTGTATCCAGTTTAAAAGATTAAATTCCAGCCGAGGCCCGGCCGTTCGCGGCAGCCGTGCACAATGCGATAAACACATTTATTCAGATCTTCAGAAAGCAGTTCTCAAGAGCCAACCAAATCTTGTGCTTTTTGAATCAGAAGTAAAGCGACTACTTTTAAATGGTAAAAACTGTGAAGGCGTTGTGCTTCAGGATGGTTCCGAAATACATTCTAAGGCCGTCGTTATAACCACGGGCACATTTATGAACGGTGTGATGCATTTTGGATTGAAACAGATATCTGGAGGACGAATTGGCGACCAAGCCTCAATCGGGCTGTCTGACCAGCTGGCGCACTTTGGTTTCGAAGTAAAAAGATTAAAGACCGGAACCCCGGCACGGCTTCATAGGGACAGCATCGATTGGTCGAAAACCTCCCCTCAATACGGAGACGAAACTTTTTATCCGTTTTCACACGCATCAAAAAAGAATTTTTATTTACGTCAAGTTGCCTGTTATCTTTCACATACCAACGAGAGAACGCATGAAATTATTCGCGCAAATTTGGACAAGTCTCCGATGTTTTGTGGAATCATTGAAGGCATTGGCCCGCGCTATTGTCCGAGCATAGAAGATAAGATAACTCGCTTCAGCGAGCGAGCTGCCCACCAGACATTTTTAGAACCTGAAGGCCTCAACTCCGATCTTATTTATTTGCAGGGGATTTCAACGTCCTTGCCTGAAGAGGTTCAGGAGCAGTTTTTAAAAACAATTCCCGGGCTCGAAAATGTAAAAGTTGTTCGATATGGTTATGCGGTCGAATACGATTATGTTGAACCCACTCAGATTTTTCACAGATTAGAAACGCGCCCGATTGAAAACTTGTTTTTAGCCGGGCAAATTAACGGAACAAGCGGTTACGAAGAAGCGGCGGCTCAGGGTTTTATTGCCGGAGTGAATGCGGCCCATAAAATTTTGGGGCGCGAAGAGTTTATTTTAGATCGTGACAAAGCCTACGCAGGAGTTTTGGTTGATGATCTTGTTACAAAGGGAACCAGAGAACCTTATCGTATGTTTACTTCTCGCGCGGAGCACCGCCTCGTTCTAAGGGAAGACAACACGATAGACCGATTGTCGGAAATTTCGAGAAAGCTCGGAATTGTTTCGGTAGAAAATCTTGATAAACTTTCAGAGATTATTTTAAAGAGACAAGCGTTAATTCAACGTTTAGAAGAGACTGTAATTTACCCGAAATCAGAAACGAATGCATTGGTTGAGAGCCTCGGTAGCGCACCACTTCTGAAGCCGCTCAAGCTAACGGAATTTTTAAGAAGACCTGAAGTTGCGTTCAGCGCACTAACCAAACTTGGATTTACCTATGAAAACAATAGCGACGTTGTGGACGCGGTTGAAATTGAAGTGAAATATTCGGGCTATATCAAGAAGCAAAATCAAATCATTGATCAAACGAAGCGGTTTGAGCAAGCAACTCTTCCGCCTCAAATCGATTTTTTTTCTATTAAGGGCCTCTCCTCTGAAGAGGTAGACAAGCTCACTCGTGTTAAGCCTAGAACTTTAGGTCAGGCTCTGCGTATTAGTGGAGTTAATCCTTCTGCTTTGCAGGCAATAATGATATACTTAAAAGGTCGAAACGAATTAAATATTTGAAATCGAGATTTTAATTGAGTGACGAATCGGTTATTCCAAAAGATCAAACTCCCAATTGGCGACTAAAAACTTGGTTTCCGGAGATCGACAATAAAACACACGATCTTTTAAAAAAATATTTTATTGAATTGCAGAAGTTTAATAAGGTTGTTAACTTGATATCTGCCAAGACGATGTTGAATGCGGATGCCATCCATTTTGCCGACACGATTAAAGCGTCTCAAATTGTTCGACAAAAAATAAATAAAAACAATTACTTACATGATCTTGGTAGCGGAAATGGTTTTCCAGGGATTGTTTATGCGATTTTGTATCCTGATCAAAAGATGATCCTGATGGATTCCGATGAGCGAAAATGTGAGTTTTTAAAACATGTTTCAGACACCTTGGGTTTGCTAAACGTAGTTGTCCAAAACAAGCGCGTGGACCTTTCCCCGCCGGGCTCAATAGAGCAAGCCATCTGCAGAGGGTTTTCCCCGCTTCCAAAAGCTCTCCTTATGCTTCGAAAAATTGTTCAAAGCGGGGGCGTGGTTTACCATCTCAAATCAGAAGAGTGGGCAATTGAAATTTCGCAAATTCCGATTCAGCTTTGCTCTATTTGGCAGCCCGCTCTAGAGGCCGAGTATCTTTTACCGTTAGGTGGAATTAAAATGTATGTTGTTAGAACTTCGATAATAGACTAATTCCGGCGCTCAATTATTTTTAACTGTTCCACGTGGAACTAATTTTTTCATACCTTTATTTTTATCCCAGGCAATCTTATCTCTCTGAAACTTTGTTACGGAATTATATAGGGCTGCCTCTTCTGGGTCCGGCCAAGGTTTGCCGCCGCTTTGCAGGCTTTCTTGATACTTTACCTGCGCATAATGAAGCCTTTGTTCGACTTTAATTTCAAAAAACTGCTTACGCTGCTTTAAAATATTAATTTTCTCTAGTGAATCTGCTATTTTCTTATTTGCAAACTTAATTTGTCCCGTCTGCGGGACTGCAAGTTCTTTCTCTTTCACAATTACCGACAAGCTCTTTTCTTCTTCATCAAGAGCTTTAATTGCAATTCCCAGCTCAGTAACTAAGTCTTTATAAACGCCGTCCACATGCTCAGGATGAGTATTGTTTGGCGTGCAACTATTCAAAAAGAGGGCGATGGCCACAGAAATTAAGCATTTCATAGTGTTCTACGTAGAACATCGGAATAAATCGAAGAAAACTCAAATTTTTCTTGTAAGAACGGACACAAAACGCAAATATAAACTAGCACACACAAGGAGACATCATGATTAAGACAATATGCATAGCCAACCAAAAAGGCGGGGTGGGGAAAACAACCACCACAGTAAACCTTTCGGCGGCTTTAGCTCAACAAGGCTATAAAGTTTTGGTAGTGGATATGGATCCGCAGGGAAATGCATCCAGCGGGTTGGGCATTAAAAAGCACGAAACCCAGGAATCTAACATTTATCACGTACTTATTGGCGAAAAGACTATTCAAGAGGTTGTTTTTAAGAGCCCTTCAGACAATTTATGGGTAGCTACGGCGAACCCAGATCTTGTTGGTGCGGAAATTGAACTCGTGGATATGCCTCAGCGCGAATATCGACTAAAAAACGCACTGGCCAGCGTCCAATCGCTTTATGACTATATAATAATAGATTGTCCTCCGTCGCTCGGGCTATTAACATTAAACGCCCTTGCCTCGGCCGGAAGTTTTTTAGTTCCTCTACAGTGCGAGTACTATGCTTTAGAGGGCTTAAGCCAACTTTTAAACACAGCGGGGCTTATAAAAAAATCAATCAATCCACACCTACATATAGAGGGCATTTGTCTCACGATGTTTGATAAGCGAAATAATCTTGGCCATCAGGTAGTTGAAGAAATTCGAACGCATTTCAAAGACAAAGTATTTAACTCTATTATTCCAAGAAATGTCAGGCTAAGCGAGGCGCCAAGCCATGGAGTATCAATTTACGGATATGACCCAAAATCTATTGGAGCACTAATGTATCTTGAGCTCTCTAAAGAGCTTGTGGCAAGAACCGCAGGCCTCGTTAAATCAATAAACAAACAACCAGAACTATAAGAGATAAATTATGGAAATTAATAAAGAAAATACAAACAAAAAAAGACTTGGCCGCGGATTAGGTTCTTTGCTTGGCGGCGTCGCGGAAACCCAAACACAGGATAGTTTTGTAATTGGAAAACCCGCCGCGCAGCCAAAGCTAAACGAAGATGCTTCAGATAACACCGAAAACAGAGTTTGGAGTATTGCAATAGACAAGCTTTCTCCAGGAACTTATCAACCACGCAAGAATTTTGCAAAAGAAGCATTAAATGAATTAGCTAATTCCATAAAAGAAAACGGAATAATTCAACCCATCACGGTTCGAAAACGAAAAGAAGGTGGCTTTGAAATTTTGGCCGGAGAGCGAAGATGGCGAGCCGCCCAGGCTGCCGGATTACACGAAGTTCCAGCAATAATTAAATCAATATCCGACAGAGAAGCGTTACAGATTGCGCTAATTGAAAATATTCAGCGCGAAGATTTAGATCCTATTGAAGAAGCCGAAAGCTATCATAGGCTTATAGAAGAATTTTCTTTGTCCCAGCAAGAGGCCGCAGAAAAAGTCGGTAAAGAAAGATCCTCAGTTGCAAACGCCCTGAGGCTTTTGGGGCTTCCAATCGAAATCAGAGATATGATTTCTCAAAAACAGATTACTGTTGGCCATGCAAAAGCAATTTTGTCAGTTACTGAAAAAACTAAGCAGTTAATTCTGGCAAAAAAAGTAGCTGAGTCAGGAATTTCTGTTCGCACACTTGAGTCCGAAATCAAAGGCCTACAAAAAAGTCCGGCAATAACTTCTACTCAAGCCACCAAGCCGGGCTCCCTTAATGTTGATTTAGCTGGTCGACTTGCGGCCGAGCTGGCAGACCAGTTGCAAAAGACTTTGGGAACAAAAGTTGAAATTAATTATAAAAACGGCAAGGGCCGAGTACAAGTATGTTTTTACAGCGATGACCAATTAACTGAAATTTACGAAAAATTGAAAAGCTAAACTAGATGGAAAAAGAACTCAACATTTCGACACTAATTGAGGAAAGCAGCTCCTTTGAAGGTCGGCTCTCATTCAGCGGCACCGCAAAAATTTCAGGTCAATTTAAAGGTGAAATATACACAAAAGACCACTTAGTGATTACTGAAACCGCCCAAGTTCATGCTGAGATTGAGGCCGGATACGTTACCCTTTTAGGAAACTTAGAGGGCAATATAATTGCCAGTAAAAAAGTCATCATGATGCCGCCAGCAACATTTCGGGGCACAGTAACAACTCCGAGTTTAAAAATAGAAGAGGGCGTGGTTTTTGAGGGCGCATCTTATGTGCCGAAAGCTTAGCCAACTTTCCTAAGCCTTTAAAATCTTGACGTTTAAATCTAATAAATGCTATCCCAAGATGTTTAAAAAGCAAGGGACCAGCATGCAAATATTATTACAACTTGGTGCGAATCAAACCGTTTTTATCCAGTTTATTATTTTTATAATCACCATCTCCTTTTTGACAATTTTTGTTTATGGCCCTTATTTTAAAGCCTATGACCAAAGAATGAAGCAAACAAAGGGCGCCGATGAGGTGGCCTACGAAACACAAGAAGAAGCAAAAAAAATTGAGTCCATATTTCAGGCCAGGGCGCGCGAAATTAACGAAAAAATTAAAAATGTTTATGAGGCCTCGAAATCGCAGGCCGTTGGCGTTGTAACTAATATTTTGAATGAGGCGAAGGCCTCAGCTGCGGGCTTAACCGATAAGGCCAGAAAAGAAATTGGATTACAAAAAATAAACGCAGAAAAAGAAATTCAAAATATCTCACAAGATGTTGCGGTTGAAATTTCCAAGAAATTAACGGCGGCGTTGTAATGAAAACAACAACTATTCTCGTATTTATGTGCTTATCTGTTGTTTCATTTGCATCCGGCGGCGAACATGGCGCCAGCCACGCAGAGTCAGAGATTCCCCTTCAAACGATTGGATGGCAAGCCGCCAATTTAGGGATTTTAGTAGTGGCACTTTTCTTTTTTATTCGAAAATCCATCATTGAGGCTTTTGAAAACAGACAAAAAAATTATCTGGAGCGCGCCGAAAAAACAAAAGCTGCATTAAAAGACGCAGAGGCAACTTTGGCTGAAATTAAACAAAAGCTTTCAACGCTTGAGTCAGGCGAAAAAAAATCGCTCGAGAGCGCTCGGGTCGAAGCGAAAAACATAACAGCCACTATGCTAAAAGAGGCAGAGGCGGCGGCTGAAAAAATTAAAAAAGACGCCACCTTTTTTATTAGCAATGAGCTTGGCAAAGCAAAAGCAGAAATTAACAACACCATTTTAATTCAAGCACTGGCCGTGGCATCTAAAAACCTAACAACAAAAAGTCAAACAGCCTCTGCAGCCCAAGAGGCCTCGTTTGTGAAACAACTTGAGCAGGTGAAGTCATGAGCGCCGACATATTGGTACAGAAATACTCACAGGCTTTATTTGCGGCCACTGAAGAAAACAATAAAACCGAACTTGTTGCCAAAGAATTGGAGCAAGTAACAAAAATATTTTCCCAGCAGAATTCAAAAGTGTTTTTTGAGAGCCCGTTTAACTCGACAGACACAAAAACTATGGTAGCAAAATCAGCTCTTGAGGGAAAGTGCTCTCCAGAAACATTTAATTTTATAATTACGGTTGTAGAAAAAGAAAGAATTTCGTTTTTGGAGCTTATAAACGAAGCTTTTCAAGCCTTGCTTCGAGCTAAGGGCGGAGAAACCGAAGGTGTGCTTTATATAGCAAACGAGGCGACCGAAGGATTTAGAGCAGAGGTTGAGGCGCGCCTTTCTAAAACATTAAATAAAAAAGTAAAATTAAAAATTGAAAAAGATCCATCGCTCATTTCGGGCTACAAGGTAACTGTTGGCGGCTGGACAATGGACGATTCAGCACAATTTCATTTAAACAAAATAAAAGAAGATATTTCAAAGAGAGGTATATAGATGGAAGCTCAAATCAGAGCCGATGAAATCGGACGCATTCTCAAAGAACAAATTACGAAGTATAACAAAAACGTAGAGGTTGCAGAAACCGGAAGCGTGTTATCGGTTGGAGATGGCGTTGCTCGAGTTTATGGTCTTGAAAATGTTATGGCCGGAGAGCTTGTTGAGTTTCCGAATGGTATCCAGGGGATGGCTTTAAATCTCGAAGCTTCTCAAGTGGGTGTTGTTATTTTCGGAGAAGATCGCGCTATTAAAGAAGGCGACGTTGTTAAAAGAACAAAAAAAATTGTTTCTGTTCCGGTGGGCGAAGCCTTGTTAGGACGCGTAGTTGATGCTTTAGGAAGAGCGATTGATGGCGCAGGGCCAATTAATACGCCGCATTCTCGTGCTGTAGAGCTAAAGGCTCCGGGAATTGTTTACAGAAAAGGCGTGCATGAGCCTCTTCAAACAGGACTAAAAGCAATCGACGCGCTAGTGCCGATCGGTCGCGGACAGCGCGAACTGATCATCGGAGATCGCCAAACAGGAAAAACCGCAATTGCAATCGATACGATCATTAATCAAAAGGGACAAAACGTTCATTGCTTTTATGTGGCGATCGGACAAAAGCAATCTACGGTTTCTGTGGTTGTTCAAAAGCTACGCGAAGCGGGCGCCCTTGAGTACACCACTATTATTTCAACAAGCGCCTCTGACCCGGCTCCTATGCAGTTTTTGGCAGCTTACTCTGGAACGGCAATGGCAGAATACTTCAGAGACTCCGGAAGGCATGCCTTAATTATTTATGATGACTTAACAAAGCAGGCGCAGGCTTACCGTCAGATGTCGTTATTGTTGCGCCGTCCTCCGGGCCGCGAAGCTTACCCTGGAGACGTTTTCTATTTACATAGTCGATTATTAGAGCGTTCAGCAAAAGTTTCTGATGATAAAGGCGCGGGATCTTTAACTGCGCTTCCGATCATTGAAACTCAGGCGGGCGATATTTCGGCTTATATTCCAACTAACGTTATTTCGATTACTGATGGACAAATCTTTTTAGAATCCGATTTGTTTTACAAAGGTATTCGCCCCGCAATCTCAATCGGTAAATCGGTTTCCCGAGTGGGTGGAGCAGCTCAAATCAAAGCGATGAAGCAGGTTGCCGGCTCTATTAAGTTAGAATTGGCCCAGTTCCGTGCGCTTGAGGCTTTTGCTGCATTTGCCTCTGACCTTGATAAAGCATCTCAACAACAATTATCTCGCGGAAGAAAACTTGTTGAGCTTTTGAAGCAGGGACAATATCAGCCCGTTAAGGTTGAAGAACAAGTTGTTGCAATATTTTCTGCAACCAACGGTTATTTGGACGCTTTGCCGGATACTGATGTTAAAAGATACGAAAAAGAAATGGTTCAATTCCTAAAGCAGAAATACGCACAAATCCTAAAGACTATCGAAGAGAAAAAACTGGTTTCTGACGATATTAAAAAAGATTTAGTGTCTGCCCTAAAAGAATTTAGCGCTATTTTCAGACCAACCGGCTCAACTAAATAATTGTTGAAGAAGGCTAAAAGATGGCAAGTCTAAAAGACATACGCTTAAGAATAGACTCGACGAAGAACACTCAGCAAATTACAAAAGCGCTGAAACTGGTTTCTGCGGCGAAACTACGCAAAGCCCAGCACAATATTACAAATATGCGTCCTTATGCAGTTACGCTTAAGAGCGTAATTGTTAATATCGCGGCAACACAAAAAGTTAGCCATCCGCTTATGACAAAAAAAGAAAGCGTAAAAAACGTTTTACTGGTTGTTTTAACTTCGGATCGTGGACTCTGTGGCGGCTTTAACAGCAATATTAATAAATTTGCGGACAGATATATTTTTGAAAATAAAAATAAATTTGAAAATATAGACTTTATATTTATCGGAAAGCGCGGAGCAGATTTCTTTGCGCGAAAAAATATTCGCGGCCTGGAAAACATCATAAAGCTGGATAAAGATATTTCTTATGAAATGGCCCGATCAATTGCAGAAAAACTGATCGCGCATTACCAGGCCGGCAGTTATGACGAAGTCAGACTCATTTACAATGAATTTAAATCGGCAATTTCTCAAAAGGTAGTTTGTGAAACCCTGCTGCCGGTAGAGCTTGAGAAATCTTCTTTCGAAGGCACTACATTCGCCGCAGATATGATTTTTGATCCAGCTCCTGAGGTGATCATCGAAGATCTTCTGAAAAAGAACTTTAATTTACAGGTTTATAGAGCGATGTCGGAATCAGTTGCTTCGGAGCACGGAGCACGAATGACGGCAATGGAAAATTCTTCAAATAATGCAAGAGACATGATCAGCAAACTAACGCT